>CAZXDF010000208.1:0-18812 GCA_964639345.1 uncultured candidatus Brocadiaceae bacterium
CGCCTGGCCCGCCGCACCCGGGCGGCTCGATCGAAGCAATCATAGGGGAGAATTGACACCCGTCAAGCGACGGGGTATACATGGCATAGGTGCTGCACTTTTGGTCCGACCCCCGCCGCACTTTTCGACCGGCGTTCACAGGTTGCCGTGTAGTATCGGGTCATCAGCGTTGAGCTGTGCCCCAGTATAGCCTGAGCAACGCGTTCTGGCACCTTCAGACGAGCGAGGTAGGTTGCGCAGGTATGCCGGAGCTTGTGGAAGGAGAAGCCTTTGAGCTCGGGGTGTTTCTTGCGCAGCCGCCGAAGACGCAGGTGAAGGGCTCCCACGGTGAACGCCTGAGCATCCCGTCCCCGAAATATCGACTCGTCGGCCTCTGCGTTCTCGATGGCGACTCCACGGAGGATCTCCATGGCCCTTGCGCAGAGAGGGATGGTCCGTGGTCTACCGGTGAAGCCGCTGGTCTTGTGGCGCTCAAGGCGGAGGGTCTGCTGCTGGAAGTCGATGTCGCCCCAGGTCAGGCGCACAACCTCTCCCACCCGCATCCCCGTCAGCAGCATGAACTCACACATCTCCCCCAGGGGAGGGGATTCGCGGCAGATCCCGATGCACTTCAGGGCACGATCCAAGGCAAGGTGCTTTTCGGGTGGCCGGGCTGGCGCGTTCACATGCTTGCTCACATGTTCGAGCCCCTTCAGGGGATTGTCTGCCAGCAGCCCTTGCTTCACCCCCCAGTTGTATAGGCGCTTGATCGCTGTAACCATGATGTTCATGGTGCGTGCTGCATAGCCCCCATCGATCATCTCCTGTTTGACTGCCTCGACGTCCGAGGCGGTGAGCTCGCAGGCAAGCTTGTCCTTGTGCCGTCGCGTAATGTGTTTCAGCCCGTCCCGATAGCCGCGCCAGGTCCCGTTCGCGCGATTGGCCTCATTCCACTTCAGGAACCGCACGGCCAGGGCTATCAGCGAGATGCTGTGCGCGCCACGCTTCCAGACCGGCCTGCTATCAGCTGCGGCGGAGTCCAAACTGTCGTAGTACTGGGCCATGTAGCGGTGAAGCTCTGATCGTGCCTTGACCTCGCTCGGACCCAGATAGAGGCGCTTTCGGCCGTTTTCGCACGGCACATCTGCACACCAGCATTTCCGCGATTCATACCACCAGATATCGATCGGCATGCGCCAGATCCCCCTCTGCTACCCGCTTGCTATCAGTTTCGCGCTATCGATCAATACTAATAGTCGTGGTCCATCCTGTCAAGAAAAAAGCGCAAGGCCGGTTCTGACAATGCCTTGCGCTTGTTGTCTGCATGGCGAGGCCGAAGGGACTCGAACCCTCAACCTTCGGATCGACAGTCCGATGCTCTAACCAGTTGAGCTACGGCCCCGCGCCTGCATTCTGCATACTTTATATCCCCCCAGGGGAATCCTGTCAAGTTCAGCCGAAGTGCAGTTCCATCTGGCGCTCCCATCGCATAGAATGCTGACTGGCATCGGGATGTCGGCAGATTGTTTGGCTGGAGGCCAGGATGCGTTCTCGGATCAAGGCGGTCGTGTTTGACCTGGACGATACGCTGTTCGACTGCACGGGCTTGTTGGTTGAAGCCTCGCGCCGGCGAGCGGCAGAGGCGCTTGTCGAGGCCGGGTTGCCGATGTCGCTCGACGACGCCGTCCGGCTCCAGCAGGAGTTGGCCCAGATGTACGGCCCGTACTTCATGGTCTTCGACGAAATAGGGCGTCACTATGGGCTGGACAATGATGCCATGGAGGCGGCTTACCGGGCCTATAACAGCGATGAGGTCGGCGAGATTGCTCCCTTCCCCGATGTCGTCCCGACGCTCCGGATGCTGCGCCGGCAGGGCATACTATGCCTGCTGCTCACGGTCGGCCACCACGGTCGCCAGGCCGCCAAGCTGAAGAAGCTGGGGCTGGTCCAGGAGTTCGATGAGGTGCGGGTCAACGATCTGGATCGGGGCGCTCTGCTGGGGGAGTGCCTGCGCTACTTCTTGCGCAAGTTCAACCTGCACCCGGCCGAAGTGCTGATGGTCGGGGACCGGCTGGGGGGGGAGGTCCGCTCGGGCAACGAGCTGGGCATGGCCACGGCGCAGATGCTGCGCGGGCGTTGTCGGCTCGCGGAGCCGCGCGATCGGTTCGAGACCCCCGACTACCGGATCACGCGCATCTTCCAGGTCCCCACCATCCTTCGGCTGGCGGATATGGGGAAGATGCCGGAGAACCTGCACATCGTGGCCGTGGGCGGCGGCACCGGCCTGCCCATCGTGCTCACGGGGTGCAAGGCCTACAGCCGGAGCCTGACCGCCGTGGTCGCCGTCACCGATAGCGGCCGCTGCTCTGGGAGGCTGCGCGCGGGGTTGCAGATGCTCGCGCCGGGCGATGCGCGCAACTGTCTCGTGGCCCTCAGCGAGCCAGGGCAGCAGGAGCGCCTGCTGAACGAGCTGTTCCAGTACCGCTTCAAGTTGGGCGAGCTCCAGGGCATGAGCGTGGGCAACATGATCATCGCGGCCATGACCGATATGCGGGGCAGCTTCGAGAGCGGCATCAAGTCGATCAGCCGCTTGCTGAACATCCGCGGCAAGGTGCTCCCGAGTACCGTCACCGATTGCCACGTCTGCGCGCAACTCGAAGACGGCACCGTCCTGGAGCGCGAGACAAACGTGCGCTCCCCCGACAAGCCCCGCATCAGGCGCGCCTTCCTCAGGCCGGAAGATCCCGAGGCCCTCGACGAGACCGTTGAGGAGATCATGGCGGCGGACGTCATTGTCCTGGGGCCGGGGAGCCTGTTCACCAGCGTGCTGCCGAACGTGCTGGTGCCGCGCGTGGGCGAGGCCATCCGCACCTCACGGGCCGCCAAGTTCTACGTCTGCAACGTTATGACCCAGCCGGGACAAACTGACGGGTTCAAGGCGTCGGAGCACTATCTGGCATTGGAGGAGCACCTCGGCAAGGGCGTCATCGACAGCATGCTGATCAACTCCGCCGTGCCGGATGCGGAGACGATCGGGCGCTACGAGTCGGAGGGTGCGCAACTCGTGGAGGCCGATCCCGCCCTGGAGGAGCTGGACGTGCGCGTCGCTCGCGCCGACCTGATTGAAGATATCGACCCGAACCGCGTCCTCTGGGAGAAGGCCGATCTGCTGCGGCATCACCCGGACAAGCTCGGGGACGCCTTGTGTCGACTTTATGCGGACGTTGAGCTATACGCCGGCTAACGCAACCCGGCCCCCGATCGGCGTGCCGCGCCCTCTACGGGCCGTGCGTGGCGGCCCAGAGTTCCCGGCGCATGGTCTCTGCGGCTTCCCGGATGGCTTCCCGCCAGCCCTCGAGGCCATGATGTGTGGCGTAGGGCTCAGCGCGGTAGGCGTAGATGATGCCCCGGGATGAGCTGACCAGCGCGCCCCTGCCCTCGGCGTCGAACGCCTTCGCCACATCCGTCACCGATGCGCCCTGGGCGCCGAAGCCTGGGACGAGGAAGACGGTGTGCGGCATTGCGGCGCGCAGGTCGGCCAGGACCCCGGGAAACGTGCCCCCGACAACGGCCCCGACAAGGCTGTAGCCGCACGCGCCACGATGCGGCTGACCCCACTGTTCCACGAGCGATCCGATCCGGCGGTAGAACGGCTCCCCGCCGCAGTCGAGTTCCTGAAGCTCCGCGGACGACGGGTTGCTGGTGCGCACCAGGACGAACAGGCCCGCCCCGGACGCCGCGGCGCGTTCAATGAAAGGAGCCACGCCGTCGGAACCGAACAGGGGGTTCACGGTGATCGCGTCGACGTGGAAGTCGGCAGGCGACCTCAAGCTCTCGCGCGCGCCGGCAGAGGACGCGGGCAGGTGCGCCGCGGCATAGGCCTCGGCTGTGCTGCCGATGTCTCCTCGCTTGACGTCGCCGATCACGATCATGCCCCGCAACCGGGCGTAGGCGATCGTTTCCGCGTATGCCCGCAGTCCTTCGCAGCCGTAGCGCTCGTAGAAGGCGATCTGAGGCTTCACCGCGACGGCCGAGCGGCACGTGGCATCGATCACGGCGCGGTTGAAGCTCAGCATGGCCCCGGCGGCCGCCTTCGCTCCCTGGCCGTGGCGGCTCGCAGCCTCGCCGGTCACCTCTTCCGGCAGCAGCTCAGGACGAGGGTCTAGCCCGACCACCACCTGGCTGCGGCGGGACTCTGCGAGGTCAAGGAGCCTGTCGGCGAAGTGTGCGTCCGTCATGCGATTCTCCCCCGGCCCCGGGCCCCGGCCCCCGGCGGCGGTCGCGGAACCGTGCGGGCCTATCCCAGGGAACTCATGTCGCCCGTGAGCAGGCCCCACTCGTCCCAGAGCACCCACTTGTTGTTGTCATCGAGGTACTCCAGGGTGTTGACCAGGATTTCGTAGTGCTGGTTCTCCTCCTGCGCGAGCCGCTCGAACAGGGCCTTCTCCGCTCCATCCGTGGCGACCTCGCGGCGGCCGTGGTAGAGTTCGTAGCTTCTCTTTTCCATGCCCATCGCCAGCTCGACGGCCCGCTTCTCGTCGGCTGTGGCGCGGTCCTCTTCGCCGATCTCCACGTCCGCGTCCGAGAAGACCGTCTTGATGTTCTCGCTAGGCATGGGCATTGACAAGATGTCCACACCACGCCCCTTGGCGATGCGCTCGATGATCTCCAGGTGGCGCTTCTCGTCGGCCGCGAGCGACTCGAACAGCCGCTGGCCCTGGGGGTTGGCAGCGTTCTCGGCGGCTTCGGTGTAGAACTTGAGCCCGTCCATTTCCATCTTGCTCGCGAGCTGAATGACCTCGTCGAGGCTCTCGGGCATCGTCTCGCCTCCGTCGCTCGAATCTGCGTATTGTGAGCGTAAGCGTCCTAACACGTACACACTAAACCGCCCCGAAAGCGCTGTCAAACGTCGGCAGACGCGCTGGGAAGCGAGGAACCGGTGCGCGGGGCATGGCGGGACACGGCCCTGGGGCCTTGCCGGGAGGTGTCAGACAAACCCGTGCGAGCTGAGGGCGAGTCCGCGCGGGGACAGCTCTCGCCGCAACGTATCGAGGTCTCCCTCCTTCATGAGCCCTTCCACGAAGAGGGGACAGTGCTCCTGAACCCGCCGCAGGGGGCCGATCTGCTCGGTGATAGGGGGTGCGTAGGGCGGCTCGTCGATGGCGACCTCCAACCCCGAGAGGCCCGGAATACTGACGACCTCCTCCACCATGTCAAGCGAACCCGAGTGCATGTGGAACATCGAGCAGGGAAAGGCGTCCACGATCCGGCTCAGCGCCGGCCGCAGCCATTCGTGGTACAGCTCGGGGCTGAAGACGCGCTGCACGTCCTCCTGGACGCGCACGCAGGGATCCGGCGACCAGAATCCGAACCAGTTCACGTAGCCGCCCCAAACGGGTTCTATCCGTTCCCATTGAAGGCGCGCCACCCGGATGAAGAGGTCCGTCACGGAGTCGATAAGCGATCGCAGCCACTCGGCTCCGTCCATGGCGGCGTAGAGCAGCGGAGTCGCGCCTATCAATGCCTCGATCACATCGCCGGGGCCACGCATCACAGTCTGGGTGGCTGGGACGGGAAGCGGCGCGTTGGCCGCCAGGTAGTCGGCTTGCCTGACAAGCGCGTCGATCCAGGCCTCGTTCGGCTCCACACGGGCAGGCGGGTCGGGAAGCCGGTCCGGCTCAGCGGACCAGACCGAATCCGAAGACGGCTGTGGCACTGTCTTGCACCCCGCTATCGCCTCCAGCCACGGAATGCGCGGGTTGGGCGGTAGCACGACGAAAAGGTCCGCCTCCCCCGGGGCCCATGCCGATTGCCAGTCTATGCAGGTAAGGTAGCGGGCAGCATCGGCCTCCTCCGGGCCTATGGGCCTTCCGGCCTCGTCGGCGTACATGCTTCGCACGGAGACAAAGGACGGCTGCGCGCGGTCCTCAGCGACGAGCGGCCGGTCGACGCGGTCGCGCCGCCAGAAAGCCCTGTGCCGTTCAATCAACCCATCGGGGGCAGATGTCGAGCCTGCGTTTCCTGCCTTCACCGGCAAGCATCCTCTCAGAGAATCGGGAGCGAACGCGACGGCCGGTGATTGTAACTGGCGGGTAAGCGCGCGTCAACGCGGCCGGTTTCACGGCCCCGCGGCGGCTTGGAGGGCGTATCTCAGGCTGCGCCCGCTGCGCTTGGCTTTGACATAGCTTATTGAGCCGCTCGTCGCGGCATTCCTGTCCGGATCGTAGCTGAAGCCTTCGGCGCGCACGTCGGTCACGGTGAAAGTGAACGCGCCGCTTCTCTTGGTCCGTCTCGACAGCATCGTAACCGTTCCGTCCTCGCCGCTAGTCCCGGACCCCGACCCGGAGACGACCCCGCTCCAGAAGCCGCTCACGGAAGCCTGGGGGACCGGCTGCCCATCACCGTCGGTAATGGACACCTTGGCGGCTGCTTGAACGCGCCTTCTGCTCGGGATGAGGGACATCTCGATATCGGCTACAAAGATGACCCCTGGAGAAGCGTCTTCGACCACGATGGCAACGCTGTCCGCCCCTGTGGCTCCCGCGTCATCGGTGACCGTCAGGATGGCGGCGAAAGTGCCGGACGTCGCGTACTGGTGACTCACGACCGGGCCGGAGCCGGCCTGCTCGTCGCCGAAACCCCACGCATACGAAACGATGGTTCCATCCGGGTCATACGAGCCGGTGGCGTCGAACTGAACCTCGAGCGTGGCGGCTCCGGACGTGGGTGAGGCCTGCGCGAACGCCATCGGCGGGGCATTCCCCGGCCCGGACTCAAGCGCTCCGATGTCGGGGCCTGCTCCTTGGGGCACCTGTGCGCCCTCGTAGTCCACGGTGAGGCCGACGTCCGTCGCGGCGTCCACGCACGGGGAGTCGGGCTGCAAGTGGAAATCTCCCTTGGCGGGATCAACGAACCTGGGATCGGCGGACAAGGAGTGGGCGTCCTGTCCCGTGGTGGATTGCCACTCGGCAAAGCCCATGGAATCCGACCCCCACCTCAGCTTCTCCCCGGTCGCATACCAGTTGTTGAAGTCGGAAACGAAGCCCACCTGCGAGTCGGCCCTGACGTGGACGGCCCGGTAAGGGCACGATTGCGCGATGTTGTTCTTGAATACGATGCCTGTGCACTCGTTGAAGGCACTGAAGCCGACCCCGGCGATGTTGTAGACGACGTTGTTATACGCGGCGCCGTTGGTTGCGCGCTCGTTGAACCGGAGCCCGATGTATTCGTCATGGATCATGTTGTACGAGACGATGATGTTCGAGGCGGTCTCCACGAAGATGCCGGCCGCCTCAGGCCCATTCCGGTAGCACAGGTTTCGCGTCACGATGCAGTTGCTGGACTCAATCTCCACGGCGATTCCGTGGGAGCCGTTATCATGCGTCTCGTTGGCCTCAACCCTGCTGTTCTGGACTCCCATGTCCAGGTCAATGCCGAAGCTGACGTTGTGATGCGTCGAGTTTCCTTCGATCAGGATGTCGCTCGCCCAGTTGGCCGCCTTGACGCCGTAGTGGTTGCCGTAGGAGGTCACGCCAGAGATCGTTCCGGCGAGCACTCCGTTGAAGCCAACGCCAGTGCCGTACTTCTGCGAATTGTCATGGTATTGCCCACCCGTGACTGTCACGTTCGCCGCGCTGTGCGCCTGCACCCCGTGACGCAGGCTGTTATGCGCGGTACAGTTCTCAAACGCTATGTTGCTGCAGTTGTCTCCATCGACCATCAGACCGTCGTAGTAGTTCCAGCCCGACTCGATGGACGCGCACACCACGTCGGAACAGCCCTAGCCGAGGTACATGCCGTACTTCCCCCGCGTCAGGTGCAGCTCTTCGATCCGCACGTGGCTCCGCGCCCAGGCAAACACGCAGTCCCTGACGGAAGCCTCAACGCCCTGGCCAGCGAATGCGTCCTGCGGATCGGCCTTGCTATAGACGTAGAGCGCGTTCGGTTCCCAATACCACTCGCCGCTTGCGTTCAGCTTGGCCCTTGAGGCTTCCTTGGCGCCGCGCCGGCCGTCAAGGAATACCTGATAGGGAGAGATGCTAAGCGAGGCTGTCCAAACGTTGCGCGCGGCCTCAGACCAGCCGGTTACGACGTCGGCGCCGCTTATGCGTGGCAGAGCGCCGGAACCGTACGCCCCGAACGTAATGGGTTGCTCGCTTGTGCCGGAAGACGGGATAACAAGGCGCTCTCGCCAGAAGGCGCCGCGCTTCAGCAGAATGCTGTCGCCCGGGTCGAAGGCCCAAGCACGGACCTTGCCCAGGCTCCGCCATGCCGTGGCGGGCGAAAGCCCGTCGTTGGCGTCGCTTCCTACGGTGGCGTCGACGTAGTAGGTGCGAACTGGCGGGATGGCAGCGGCCTCACTCTGCTCGTCCAATGCCGCCGGATCCGCTGTTGACGCCTCGGATGCGCTGTAAACCTGCGTGTCCGTCGGCGTCTCACCAGTCGCCAGACGCACGGCGTCCCCGCCGGCCCTCCTGAACATGGCGATCCCGGGCAGCAACACCAAGGCCGCCAGCGCAAGGATTAGCGCGTATTCCACCAGGCTCTGCGCCCGCCTGTCATCTGGGAAATGGAAACGCATCCCCATTTTGGCACATCTTCCTCTCAAGACTCGATCCCGGACACGCATATCCCCTGCTCATCGGTCTCAGTGCGCCTGAGAGGCCGACCGGGGGCCGCCGCATGTCCCGTGCGGCTTCTTGAATGCCTATCTTTCACCGGATGGGTCTGCAGCAAATCTCGTGCCTGCCGCGCCTCATGTCCTACCCTGAAACACGCAACAGGCCGGGCCAGGGCGGCCGGGGGGGGCGCGCCGCGCTCCTATATTTCCTTGATCTCGTAGCTGCGCTGGCCGAGGCCGAGTTGCTCGGCGTAGCGCATCGTCAGCTCGCTGTCCATTTCAGGGAACAGGGCGCGGTACTTGTCCGCGCCTTTTTCATGCGCGCCGGGCAGCCTGCTGGCGCCGATGCCCTCCTGCGCGTTGATCGTGTCAAACGTCGCCTGCTCCAGTGCCACCGGGTCCCGCGAGGCGAAGATGCCCACGTCCGGCACGAACGGGCGCTCGCTCGTGCTTCCGCAAAGACACCCCGGCGTGACGTCCAGAAGAATGGCGTAGAAGAGGCACTTGTCGCCCTTGTTCTTCAGCACTGCGAGCGTGTATTCCACGATGCGTTTCTGAAGCAGGCCCGGCTCGTCGCCCCACCGTATGGCGATGGCCCCGTGCGGGCAGGTGACGGTGCACTCGCCGCAGCGGATGCAGACGTCGCCGTCGATCTCCGCCTTGCCGCCGACCAGTTCTATGGCATCGACGGGGCAGTAGCCCACGCACTCGCCGTCGCCGACGCAGCTCTCAGGGTCGACCGTCGGCGGATCTTTCTGCGAGTGCATGGCCTGTTTCCCGGCGCGGCTGCCGAGCCCCATGCCGATGTTCTTGAAGGTCGCGGCCAGCCCCGTGCCACCGTGCCCGTGCACGTGCGCGAGGCTGATGAAGGCGTCCGCGTGATAGACTGCCGCGCCGATACGGGCGCTCTTGCACTGTTCCTGGTCGATGTCCACGTCCACGTACGACTTCCCGGTCAGGCCGTCCGCTATGATGATGGGCGCATCCACGACCGAGTAGGCAAAACCGTTCCGAACCGCCGTCTCGAGGTGCGCCACCGCGTTGGAGCGCCCGCCGACGTAGAGGGTGTTCGCGTCCGTGAGGAACGGCTTGCCTCCGACGGCCTTCACCTGCTCCACGACCCCGCGCACGAGTGGAGGGCGCATGTAGGCGGTGTTGCCGACCTCGCTGAAGGTCAGCTTCAGGGCCACCAGGTCTCCCTTGGCGATGATCCCATCCCCGCCGGCCTCCTTGAACAGATTGCCCATCTGAGCCACCAGGCTCTTGCGTGTCCTGGAGACCTCTGCGGAAGCGAAGAAGACGGTGCTGGGCATGTCAATACTCCTCATACTGCTCGATGGCGATGCGCGCGGCAGGGCCGGCGATTTGTGGGGGCTACTGATGCAAGGATAGCATCCCGTTCAGGCGCGGTCAAACACCACCCCGCACCCCGGGGCCTCGGGCAGGGGGAGATCGCCATCCTCTTCATTTGACTTCGGTCATCCATTGGGCATAACTTGAGCACTTGCCGCACAGATCCCTAAGCCAGCGAACAGGAGATTGGTGAATGGCCGAGCATGACGTGCTACCGATCCGAGCCTATCTGATCCACCTCACGCACTACGATCCCCGGTGGATTCTGCGCAAGGATGTGGAGGAACCGTTCGACCTCGAACTGGGCCTCGAACTCGTCGACGCCATGGCCGAAGAAGGGCTGAACCTGCTCATCATTGACTGCGCCGACGGCGTCAAGTACGAGTCTCATCCGGAGCTCGCCCGGCACTACAGCGTGCCCACGAGCACCCTCGAGGACCTGGTGGCCCGCGCCCGTTCGCACGGCATTGAAGTGATGCCGAAGCTGAACTTCGCCCAGAGCTCCCTCCATGAGCACAACCACTGGTTCCGGCCGCACCACTTGCTCTTCGACAGCGAGGAGTACTGGAAGCTCGCGTTCGAGCTCGTCGACGAGCTGCGCGCCGTTGTGCGGCCGAAGCGCTTCTTCCATATCGGCATGGACGAGGACCACTGGCGCAGCTACCGGCAGTACGTCCAGGCCATCAAGACGCTCGAACACGGCCTGAGAGAGCGCGGCATGCGTACGGTCATCTGGAACGATTCGGCTTGCATGTGGCCTGAGGCGGAGATCCACAACGACAAGTCGTTGGAGGCCGAAAAGTCGATCTCCCGCGACATCGTTCAGGTCCTCTGGGACTACGCTGAAGTGGTGCCCCGGATCCTCCAGCGCATTCGTCGCGGGGGATTCGAGCTCTGGGGAGCGCCCGGGAGCAACCCCCCGCTTATCGAGAAGATGCGGGACGCCCTGCTGGAGTGCGGCGGGACCGGCATCGTCCTGACGAGCTGGACCCCCTGCGTGCAGGCCAACCGCGAGATGCTGCTCGACGCCATCCGCGAACGGGGGCCGCTGTGCAGCGGGGCGCGGGAGCGGTGAGCCGGCGCCGCGACCAGGGTCTTTGTCCGAGGGGAGAGAGGGCCGATGTCGGAGCGCCTGATCGAACTGGTTGAGAAAGCCGGCAACCCTCGCGTGCTGGTGGTGGGCGATCTGATGCTCGACCGCTACGTGTGGGGCGAGGCGATCCGGGTCTCTCCGGAGGGACCGATCCCGGTGCTCAGGGTGAGCGCAAGGGAGGGTCGGCCCGGCGGGGCTGGGAACGTGGCTGCGGCCCTCGCCGGCCTGGGCGCGGAGGTCTCTGTCTGCGGGGTGCTCGGCCGGGACCGGCAGGGTGAAGATCTCGCCGATCAGCTTCGCGGCCTTTGCTCCGGCGCGGATGGCATCGTGGCGGTGAGCGGGCGTCCGAGCACCGTCAAGACGCGTTACATCGGCTACGTCCAGAGCGTGGGGCGCGGCGCCCAGCACATGCTGCGCGTTGACAAGGAAACGACCGGTTCGATCGAGGCGGAGACCGAGGAGAAGCTCCTGGGCTACCTGGAGGCCGCGGTTCCGTGCCAGCAGGCGGTGGTGCTCTCGGACTACGACAAAGGCGTGCTGACCGCGCGCATCGTCAGGCGCACGGTCGAACTGGCCAAGGCGCAGGGCATCCCCGTTGTTACGGACCCGAAGATCGGCCGCGCCTTTGCGCACTACCGGGGCAGCTTCGTCATAACGCCGAACCGGTACGAGACCCAAACCGCCACGGGCATCCTTCCGGGGGACGAAAGCAGCTTCCAGGCGGCCTCGCGAGCCCTGCTGGAGAAGAGCGGGGCGCTCTACGCCCTCATTACGCTGGATCGCGATGGAATGTTTCTCGCCGGGAAGGGAGAGCCCGGCACGCACATCTCGACCTCTCCGCGCGAGGTTTACGACGTGACTGGCGCCGGCGACATGGTAGTCAGCGTGCTGGCGCTCATGCTCGCCGAGGGAGCCGGA
This sequence comes from uncultured candidatus Brocadiaceae bacterium, assembly GCA_964639345.1. GTDB lineage: Bacteria > Planctomycetota > Brocadiia > SM23-32 > SM23-32 > CAZHPE01. Next base: position 11,964 of record CAZXDF010000208.1, read on the forward strand.
ATACTCGATGCCGCTCGGGTCGCCAACGTCGCCGCTGGGATCGAGGTGAGCAAGATCGGGGCCGCGCCGGTCGCGCGCAGCGAGATCGTCGCCGATCTTGTGGGAGCCCCCGCGTGCTGAACGCCGCCAGTTGAGGAGTCGATGCTTTGCCTGCGAAGAATAGGCTCTGTCTGACAAATCCGATCTGGCTTCGAGCGGCTGCGACCGGCGCGTTTCATTGTCGCCCTGTATCGGCATATCTAAGGATGTGCCTGCTGCGGGCTTCGCGAACCGCTTGGTCTCGCCCGCTCTCGGGCCGACGACGGACTTCTCAGACCGAGCCTAATCGCAAGGCCGTCTTTCTCGACCGCGACGGAACGATCATCGAGAACATGGAATACTGGATCGACCTGCGCAAGTTGCGCCCCGGGCGAGGCGCCGTCGACGGGCTGCGGAAGCTTCAGGAGGCGGGTTACCTGCTCATAGTCACCACCAATCAGTCGGGGGTGGCGCGGGGATTCTTCCAGGAGACGGAGCTTGTGACGTTTAACGAGCGCATGGTCGCCATGTTCGCAGAGCAGGGAGTCAGGATCGACGGCGTCTACTACTGTCCGCACCATGCTGAAGGGGTGGTGCCGGGTTACTCGATCCGGTGCGACTGCCGCAAGCCCACGCCCGGCATGCTGCTGCGGGCCGCAAGGGAGTTCGGGGTCGACCTGGCACAATCCTGGATGATCGGCGATAGTCCGGACGACGTGCGCGCCGGCCGGGCCGCCGGGTGCAGAGCGGTTTTCCTCGCGGCGGGAGACATCGACCGTAACGAAGGCTTTCGGCCGGATTTCGTCGCTGAAGACATGCGGGCGGCGTCGGAACTGATTCTGCGCCAGGCGTAGACCCCCCAGGGGCGGCCATGCGATCTATGATCGCCGCACGCCGCGATGCGTTGACAAAGGCGCCGCGCTCCCGTACATTCTGGTGCCGAATACGCGGCGCCAAGGCAACATTGCGGCCAATCGCAGGATGCCGCGACCCCAACACGAAGAGAGGGATTTCATGCGATGGGAGAACCTGACTGCACCCGAGTTCGAGCGGGCGGTGAAGGAGAGCAAAGGGGTCTGCGTGGTGCCGTGCGGTGTTATCGAGAAACACGGCGATCATCTGCCGCTCGGCGCCGATACCATCTGGGCGCAGAGCATCGCCGACCGGGCTGCGGAGAAGGAACCGGTCATCGTTTTCCCCTGCCTCTACTTGGGTCAGATCCTGGAGGCCAAGCACTGGCCGGGCACGGTGGCCCTGAGTCCAGGACTCGTGCTGGAGCTTCTGGAGAGCATCTGCGACGAGATCAGGCGCAACGGCATCGAGAAGATCATTCTTCTGAACGGCCACGGGGGCAACATGGCCATGCTGAAACACTTCGTCCGGACCAGGCTGGAGAAGAAGCGGGACTACGTCGTGTATGCTTTGCGCCTGGAGGACTATCTGCATCCGGTGCTGGAGAGCCCCGAGTGGAAGGCGCTCATGGAGAGCGAATTCGATTATCATGGAGGCGAGGCCGAGACGAGCGCGATGCTGGCCATGAGGCCGGATCTTGTCAGGATGGATTCGGTGCCCGAGGACCCCGACGCGGGGCAGGCGCGGAAACGCCTCGCGCACCTGCCCGGCACGGAGACCGCCGTGGGTTGGTATGCCAACTTCCCGCACCATTACGCGGGGGATGCCCGCGCCGCTACGGCGAAAAAGGGCGCCTTCCTGGTCGAGCGCTGCGTAGAAAAGGTTGCGGCCATCATCAAGGCGGTGAAGGACGACACCGCGACGAGGGACCTTCAGGACGAGTTCTTTTCCCGGATTCAACATTGACGCATCGTGCCCGCTAAGGCTGCCCCAGGCCCGCAGGGGCGGCCAGGGCCTGTTCTTGAGGGAATCGACGAGTTGACAGCGCCATCCGCAATCCTGACGAAGATCCATAATGCGTGGCATTACGTCGCGGAGCTCTTCAAGAGAAGGCCGCTTCTTTCCTGGGCACTGCTTCTTGTGATCGTGGCCGCGGCGGTCAGCCTTCACGATTTCCGTTGGTCCTCGAATCCCGAAGACTGGAACTGGCGTGGGGATTTTTCCAAGCGCACGTTGAGGGCTTCCCGCATCGTGGCGGTAGGCGAGAACCCATACGGTCATGTAGACATGGAGGGAAGGCCCTTCCGGTATTTCCCTCTGAACGCGGTGCTGTATGTTCCTTTCACTCTTGTGCCTGTTCCAATCGCGCAGGGGCTATGGTTTGCCGCAAACTTCGTTCTGCTCCTTTGGGCGTTGGGTTGCCATTCGCAGTTGACCGGGCTCAAGAAGGCTGGTATCGGCGTATGGATTCTTGCGTTGCTTGTCGGTGTGCGCTTCGTTGTAGACAACTTCAATCTGGGACAGTGGAACCTCCCGGTCTTCAGTCTCACTGTGCTCGGCCTGTGGCTGATAGTGGTGAGAAAGAAGCCCTGGTTTGGAGGGTTCACCGTAGCCCTTGCGGCCTCGATCAAGTATATGCCGATCGCTTTCGTCGTCTATTTCCTGGCGAAGCGGAACTGGCGGGCCGCGGGGGCGATCCTGGTGGGCGTAGTCTTCTGGGTCCTGGTCTTTCCCACCCTTTTCCTGGGCTATGAAAAGCATCGCGCCCTGCTCGTCTCATTCGTCGAGCAGGGAACCACTGATGTGGGCAACATGATAAGCACGAAGCACGTGATAGGGAATTCCCTGCTCGCTACGGTCTATGCATACCTGACGCCATCTCCCAAGCGTTCCGCGCACAAGCTCACCATGGAAATCAATGTTCTGAACCTCTCACCGCCGGCTGCGGAGGGCATTGCGCTGGCGGTCTGTGGCGCGATTGTCGCCTGCACCCTCGTTGCCTTCTGGCGCCGCGGCAAAGGCACGTCGCCCGGGCCCGGCACCATGATGGAACTGGGGATTATGTTTCTTGTCATGCTCATGATTTCTCCGGAAGTCCGAAAGGCCCAGTTGCTCACCACCATTGCTCCGGCCTTCGCTTTGAGTGTGCTTTGCTTGCGAACAGACATCACGCGGGCCTATAAGAAGCTCGCCCTCTGCGCAATCCTGGCCGGTTTCTTTCTGGTCTTCATTTCTTCCAGCTTCATCTGGGACAGTGCGCTGCGCCGCTACGGGATCAGCTACGGCACGCTGACCCTCATGCTGCTCGTCTTGTACGGGGCTTTGATGGCCATCTACCTTCGCTTTCGCAGCAGCGTGGCAGTGGTGGTCGAAGGGGCAAACCCGTGATCAGTGTTTCGCCCGGGCCGCGAATCGCGCGGGCGCTTCGAGGAGCGCGACGAAGTTCTCTTCAGGCGTATCCCCCGCCACCTGATCCCCGGTCGAGAGTATGAACCCGCCCCCTGCCGCGGCATCTTTGATACACTTCTCAGCCTCGGTTCTTACATCATCCACACTACCCCTGGCCAGGGTTTTGAAGGTGTTTACATTGCCCTTTAGGCATACCCTGCTGCCGTACTGCTGTTTCACTTCGGCAAGTGAGACATCACCTCCGGGGGAAGATTCCAGCGGTTCTACGAGGTCGATGCCGGAGTCAGCCAGCATTGGTAATGCAGCCAGGCTGCGCCCGCACATGTGCATTCCGGTGGCCACGCCGTAGCCACGAGCAACCTCGCTCGCCCGGCAGAGGAATGGAAACGCATAGCGGCGGAACAGGTCGGGCGAGATGACGGACATAGACGATACGGACCCGGAGAACATGACCAGGTCCGGGCGCACGCGCTCGCACGTAGCTTTGAGGAACTCCAGCCCCCATTCCGTGTAGGCGTCCATGGCCTTCTCTACGAGCCGCCTGTGGTCGAAGAAATCCAGCACCGATTCGTCGAGTCTGCGCCTGGAATACAGCCACCATGCCACCGGGACCGACATCCCAGACGACAGGATTCCGTTCTCACCGACGGCCTCCCGCATTTCGTCCACGTGCGATGCATCCTTGGTCCACGGGTCCGTAAGCGTCGCGACTAGGGCGCCCACTTCGGCCTCCGGGTCCGTCATGAGGGGCTTGACGATCCACGGCGATTTGCTCCTGGGGTAGAGCGTCCGGACTGTGAGGTTGCCCTTCCGGGTGTGGACGACCTGTTCGGTTTCCCACTGCTCGTCGCTCTTGGCGACGAGCCTGGTCTCGGATGGCGGATCGTCGGGCCCGGAGCCGAGCCCCACGCTGAGGATCATGTCCCAGCCGAACCGCTCGTGCAGGCTCAGTTGGGCCTTCCACATCGGCGGGTCCTCGTTCACATGAACGTCCCAGAACGGCTTGCCGGTGTAACGTGCGGGCATCATGCTGGACACGTCGGGCGAGACCGGCACTCTGTCCGGCGCCTCGCGGCGCAGCGCCGCCAGAAGTCTCTCTCGGGACGTCATGGTCACCTCCTTTGACACCGGGCGGAGCCACGCGGATTACCGCCATGCTTAGCTCGGGCTGAACTCCATCCGCACTTCCCGCAATTGCGGCGAGCGACATCCGGTCCGCGACACAAACAACGCCCTGTACTGCAACCAGCGCGCCGCAGGATCAACGCCCCGCACTTGCTGGCCGGGGGCCTCGTAGTAGGTTCCCTCGCCGTCCGGACCTCGCCATGGGGCATCCGCGAGTTGCCCCTCGGTTCCGGCCCAGCGCAGTTGGAACTTAAGCTCCGTCGTCTCCGGGACGTCAGCGTCCCAACGCATTGACGCGGGGGCCTGGCCGTCCATGTCGAAAGCCGGCGAAAAGTAACTCTCCACCGGCTCGCGGGTGTAGGCGTTGCCGGGGTCGCGGGTGCTCAGAAAATGAGGCCCCAGCCCCGGCAGGGGCGTCGTGCGGTCGAGCGAGATGCCTTCCGGACCGTTCCAGAAGATCAGCGAGTCCACCTGATGCCCCAGGTCGTTTCGGTGACAGGCCGTGATCAGATCGACGTAGCCGTTCCCGGTCAGGTCGATCGGCATGAAGGCGAACGCCGCCGGGGCCATGATGTCGATTGGGTGTTCCAGGTCGATTGTCTTGCCGTTGCCGCGGAAGAACTGCACGGGCAGGACCCTCGTGAGGTCGGTCGAATAGGCCGGCACGAGCAGGTCCAGCTTGCCGTTGTTGTCGAGATCGGCGATGGCGATGGCGCCGGGCGAATAGCCGCCGGCGTAGCGCTGTGAGTTCTCAGGGTCGTATCCTTCCGGACCGCCGTAGAAGACGAAGAACGTGTTCTTCTGCCTCTCGTAGTGTCCCATCACTGGCACGACCAGGTCGAGCCAGCCGTTCTTGTTCAGGTCCGCCGCATTGATCGCTCCGATGTGGCCGCCGGTGACAGGGATCCTCCATGTTCTCTCGAGAGAATACCCTTCCGGGCCGCCGAGGAAGATCGTTATGTAGCCGCGCTTGTCGCCCACAACGATGTCAAGGTAGCCGTCCTTGTTTACGTCCGCCAGCAGTGCAGACCCGCCGTAGGTCGGCAGGTTCTCCGAACGCTCCGCCGAAAAACCATCGGCCGAACCGTAGAAGATGCGCGAGGACTTGGCCATGGTCTCGGGCTTGTCATCGTAGGTCTGCACGGTGGCCAGCAGGTCGAGGTAGCCGTCCCGGTTGAAGTCGGCCACATACACCTGCATGGGCGCGGCGCCTTCGGCCGGAAGTGCCAGGTTGAAGTGCCGGTCCGGTTTGGGCCCGTCCGGCCCGCCCGGGAATACGCGCAGGCCGCCTTCCGCGACGGAAACCAGGTCAGGATAACCGTCCAGATCGAGGTCCGCCAGCACGTACGAGCAGGAGCCCCCTCCGCTGGGCAGGTCCAGGCGCCGGTGCACGCCGTAGTCGTTGTCCTTGCCGCCGAGGTAGACGTAGAGCGGCAGGTCCTTCCAGAACTGGGACGGGCCTCCCATCGTGTTGTTGAATATCACTTCGGGCCGCCCGTCGCCGTCCAGGTCGCCGGCGGTGCAGCCCATGGCTCCGCCTGTGGGCACCCAACTGACCCGGTCAGCGGAGAATCCCTCCGGCCCGTTCCAGAAGATCGCCGATTCCGTCTCGTAGTTGACGCGGTCGTCATACTTGCTGACGATCAGCTCGGGCCGGCCGTCCCCGTCCAGGTCCGCGGCATGGACCCAGGTGGCATACGGAATCGGCAGGAACGTGCGGACAGTCTGCAGGTCGCTCGAGGGGCGGATCTGCACGCCTTGCTCGGTCACAACGATCAGCTCGTTCTCGCCATCCCCGTCCACGTCGGCGACCACAGCGTTCACGGCACCGATGCAGAACATCGTGCCGAAGCCCTTCTCGTGGACGATCGTGCGGTTCTCAGGGTCGAATGCGCCATGATCGTTCCAGAATATCCTGATCTCGTCCCCGCCGCAGAAGATGATCTCGTCGAGGCCGTCCCCGTTCAGGTCCGCAAGGAAGACCCGCATGGCGTAATGCGTCGGCAGCCGAAGCGGCCGCTCGACGTCGAAGCCGTCCTCGGTCCCCCAGTAGAGGAACGAGTCCGTGTCGTACGCGAACTCGCTACGGTAGTTCGCCACCACGACGTCAAGCCGGCCGTTCCCGTTGAGGTCTCCAGACGCCACCGACATTGCCGCCACGCCCTGCAGCCCATAACGCTCCGATGCGTCTTCGAATTGGCGGGGCGCAGTCTGCACGTACACGTGAACCAGCCGCGGACGACCGGGGTTATGGTGATCGACCCACGCGGAAGGGAAGAGCAGGTCCACCATCCCGTTGCCGGTCAGGTCGACCGCGGCCACGTCATAGGCGCCGGCGGTTGGCAGCTCCGTCCTCTCGCCCGTCAGCCCGTCCGGGCCGCCCCAGTAGACGTAGGACTCCAGCTCGGAGGTGACGCCGTTCTCGGCGTTGACGACCACGAGGTC
>CAZXDF010000209.1:0-5537 GCA_964639345.1 uncultured candidatus Brocadiaceae bacterium
TTGCCGATTGGACCGTCGAAGGGGCGATCCCTGAAAACCCTCTGCATGGACGATGCCGAAGCGAGTGCGAAAGACATGTGACCTACCTCCTAGAAGTGGGGCGTTCCTGACGCCATGACGATCGAAGGAACGGCGTGACTACACCGATCCCGCCCGCCGCCGCCGTCCACCATGACGACGCCGGGGTGGCGCAGCAATTGTAGCCTCGGGACTCTGGAAGTCCAAGCGACCGACTCGATCCCGCCCAGATACGCGTCGGGAAGCGGCGCCACGTCCATGGTTGCAACTTGACCGCCGGACGCCGGGGCGGTACAAACACGGGAACGCTCCTTGGAGGAATCGCGATGATCGGGGAACACCTTTTCGGATCATGTATGCCGCCCTTCACGGGTTGCGCGGACCGGTACTGTCTGAGCGGCTACGGCGGCGGGGCCACGACGATCGAGGAAATACTCGACCTCGCCGTGCAGGTCGAAGGGCTCGACGGCCTCGAGCTGGTCGGCAACTGGCATGTGAACGACGGCAACATCCGCGACGTGGCCGGGATGTTCAAGGATCGCGGGCTGCAGATATGCATGCTCGTGCCTGACCTGTGGACGCAGGCCAAGTGGGGCAAGGGCAGCCTCGCGGCGCCGGACGCCGAGACCCGGCGCGCGGCGGTCGACGAGGTGAAGAAGACCATGGACTGGGGCGCGGAGCTTGGCTGCCCGTACGTGGACGTCTGGCCCGGTCAGGACGGCTTCGACTACTCTTTCCAGACGGATTACGTGGAGGCGTGGAAGTGGCTGCGCGAGGGGCTGGAAGCGTGCGCGGCGCACAACCCGGACGTGCGCATGTTGGTCGAGTACAAGTTGAAGGAACCCCGCACGCATTGTTTCGTGAGCAGCGCGGCCAAGGTCCTGCTGCTCCTCGAGGGCCTCGACGAGGTGGGCGTGCTTCTCGACGTGGGCCACTCCCTGGCGGCGGGCGAGAACGTCGCCGAAGCGGCCGCGCTCCTGAGCAGCCACGGCAAACTGGACTACGTGCACCTGAACGATAACTACCGGAGCTGGGACGACGACATGATGGTCGGGGCGGTGCACCTGGTCGAGTACCTGGAGCTCGTCTACTGGCTCAAGCGCCTGGGCTACGGGGGCTGGCTCACCCTGGACATCTTTCCGTATCGCGAGGACGGCGTGCGAGCCGCCACCGAATGCCGAAGGTGGATGGAAGCGTTCTTCCAGGCCATCGACCGCCTGGGCATGGGCGAGTTCGAGGGCATCATCCGCAGCGCCGACGCCTGCAATGCGTCCGTTCTCGTGCGCCGGGCGCTGGGCATGTGAGCGTGCCGGTTGCCCCCGAGAAGAGAGCGGCGAGCCGCACAGGTCACGGGCGGGCCTCGTCGGCGGCGAGTGAAAGAGATGAGCCCCGGCGACGTGGCAGGAGTATCATCAGGATGATCGCGGCGATGACCGGCCCGGCGACCGGAACCGCCATGGCGGCGCGCGAGTTCCAGAGTGTCGCCAGCACGCCAATCGCGAGGGGCGCGATCGCACAGGCTATGTTCCCGCTCGAGAAGATCACGGAGTACATCGAAGCCCCCGCGTCAGGGAAGCGGTCGCCGGCATTGGCTATCAGGGCGGCGCCCAGTCCCATTGTCCCCAGCGCCATGAGGGCGAACCCGGCCGTTGCCATCATCGGGGCGTGCGCCGCCACCCCCACGGCCATCCCGGCCACGCCCAGGAGGCCCCCTGGCACCACCAGCGCCCTCGGGCCCCAGCGACGCGAGAAGCCGGCGTTCAACCAGTTTCCAGCCACCCCGGCCAGGGAGTAAAACACCAGTGCCTCGGCCCCCTGGCTCGGCGTGCCGTCGAGAACCTTCACTATGTAGATGGCCAGCCACGAGCCTATGCCGACCAGGGCGAACGCATTCGCGCCGTTGCCCGCGAGCACGAGCAGGAACGCCCTGCTCTTCAGCAGCCGGCGCGGCGGCGTGCGTTGCACGGTCCGTGGGACGGGCGGCGGGAGGGGCAGCAGGGCGAACGCGAACCCGTAAACCGTTACCATCGCAGCCACAATCCGGAACGCCTGCCGCCAGGTCCCGCCCCATCTTACCAGAAACATCCCGAGAAGAAATACCAGGACGGCGCCGACCGAGTTGAAGCTCATCAGCAGGTTGCACACCGGGGTGCGCGAGCGCGGATACAGGGCGCAGGCCACCGGCGTCGGCAGGACCAGGGCCACGCCTGTGCCAAAGCTGCCCAGAAAAGCCCCGGCGAGCGCAATCGGCGCGGTCGGTGCGTAGCTGACAGCCAGCATGCTCGATGATTGCACCAGCGAACCGGCAACGAACAGCGTCCTATACCCCCACCGGTCCGCCAGCGAACCGGCAACCAGGATGGCGAGAGCCATGCCCCAGAACGGGCCGCTCAGGAGCGCACCGGTGAGGGTCTCGCCCATGCCGAGATCGTCGGCAATCGCAGCCATCCACACCGGGTAGCTGGCATTGACGAAGGACACGGCCATCATGCTGTAGCAACAGGCCGCGAAGACAGCCGCGCGCGCGGGTCGACTGAAAGATGCCCCCTGCCCCGCCGCCTCGAAGCCGCTGGTGGCATTGCCCGATCCTTCGCTCACAGCTCCGCCTTCTTGATCGACCCGAAGATGCCCTCGAGGCACTTGCGAACCTCTTCGCGCCGGGTTTCGTCACGCGGCTGGAAGGGCGTGCAGAAATCGTCCGGGAAAAGCCCGTGCAGATTCAGCGCCGTCTTGATGCTGAAGAGCCACTCCAGTTCGATCGCCCTCTTGACCCACGGCTCCTCGTAGCGGAAGACCATCTGCCAGGCATCGTCGAACCGCCGCTCGACCAGCAGGCCGTAGAACTGGAGCGCGATGTCGGGCCGGAACGGGGCGATCCCGCACAGGTAGGCCGGCGAGCCGATCTGATACCCGAAGACGAAGTTCCGCATCTGTCCGCCGCTGATCACGGCGAAGTCCGCGTCTTTGGTGGCCCGGACGACGTCGTAGTAGTAATAGAACGGATGCTCGTCGTTCTTCGCGCCCACGATCTGCGGCCAGCGGGCGAGTTCCGCGACCACGTCCACCGGCACGGCCCCCCCGCCGGCGCTGTTGAACCACAGGAGCAGCGGGATCGGGGCCGCGTCAAGGATGGCCTCGTGATAGCCGATGAACACCTCGCGTTTGGACGGACCCGCCCAGGGGTTGAGCTGCACCTTGACGGCGTCGGCGCCGACCTGGTCGGCGTGCTTGAGGAACCGCCGGCAGGCCTTCGGGTTCCAGTAGAGGGTCGAGGCGATGAAGAGCGAGCGGCCGGCGATCTCCTCGGCCAGCTCCGCCGTGAGCCGGTAGATGTCCTCGTCGCAGAGCCAGGTGAACTCGCTGCTGCCGTAGGTCAGAAGCAGCACCGGCGCCTTCTGCTCGCAGAGCCAGCCGGCGTACTTCCGCATCGCCGGGTAGTTGATCTCGTGGTCCTCGGTGAAGCAGATATTGATCGGCACCACCGGACCTTTCAGTCGCTCCAGGACTCGTGCAGCTCTTATCATCGGATGCTCTCCAGAATGTGATCGCGGGGCGGGAAATGCTCCCGTTGTCCCTGCCGCTTGCAGCAAAACGGGGCCAAGGCCCCGCGCGGCTCTTGTTATCGGACGCGCTCCAGAACGTGGTCGCTGGGCAGGGGATGCTCCCGTCATCCCGAACGCTTGCAGCAAGACGGGGCCAAGGCCCCCGCGCGGCCCATGCGGCGCATGTATACCGCGCCGCGCCCGGCGTGTCAATTCCCTTTGCCCCTGGCACGGCCCGGTATGCCGTTTCCCGGGTGCTTGGGCGGGCCCGGGAGTGCTCGATCCTTCCCGCGCGGACCACGTCGCGGCGCTACGCATTGCTCCGTCAAGGCTTAGCCCTTGCCTCAACCGCCCGCTCCCAGCCGAGCTCGCCCACCATGGACAGGCTGGCCGATGAGATCGAACGGACAAGAATGCCGGGGTTATGATCGTAGGGTACAGTTCTCCGGGAGACCGGGGCCATGCATTAAGACCGTCTCGCGAGTTCCTCCGCGGGAATGGAACGCAAGACGGATGGACAGCGGATGCTTCATCAGGGGGCCAGGTGGATGAGAACGAACACGACGCCGGAAGCCCAAAGCAGGGGAATCGCAACGCAGATAGCTAACACTGTCAAGCAAAACGCGTGGAGCAGCGTCAAGCGCGACGGAGTTATTGTCCACAGCCATACGATGAATATGACGCAGCCCACCGCGATGCCGGGCGGCGGAAGGATGAACACAAAGCAGGCGACGTAATGCAACGCACCGTCGTGGTACCAATCTTGGGCTTGGGGCAAGTGAAGAGCGTACAGGACTATGGCTCCGCCTAGCCACAACATGAACATGAAGGCGAATTTGAGTCTTCTGCTTATTGACGTTCTCTCTTCTTGAGACGTGCTCATTGCCTGTGCCCCTTACAGATTCCATCCGTTTGGATGCTCCAAGAACCTCTCTGCCCCTCGCCGGCGCGAGGCAATTGCCCTACTCGCTTCCTGCCTCTTCCATGGATGATTACGGCAAAGAGCACAGAAAACGTACATCTTCACTTCGCTTTCCATGGACGCCGCTGACAGCCCTTCGTTGATGAGGCGGCCACGATACCCACAGACTTTATCTGTCACCCTCAGGAGGCGTCTGATGTGTCATCATCAGGCGTTCCACCTCCTCCCCTGGCCATACAAGCCAAGCCTCACCCGAGGCCCAATTCATGACCCACACTTGACCGCCGCCGGGCCTGGGCCCCTCGAGAACCCAGAGTCGTCCATCTAACCGTCTGACCTCATAGTCCGGAAACCCCGAACCGTAGTGTTTTCTTGCCAAAGCGTTAACAGCCTCTTCCAATTCGTCTCGACTGTATTCCGATACGCCTTCGGCCTCCACGAACCTACGAACCTTCACCATGACATCCCCCCGGTGAGCGATCGGTTCGTACCGTCTATCTGCCTCCCAGCGCGCAAAGAAGTTGCACACGCCAAGCATCCCGGCCAAAACGCCACCAATAGGCAACGCAAGAATTACACGCAAGATATTATCGACGCCGTTAGAGCATCTCTGTGTCACTTCTGCGCCCCAAACAGAAACGTGCTCACACCGGTAGACGAGCCGTTCGAATCATCTACTTTGCTTTTCGGTCTTCGCCCTGTGTACCCCCTACGTAATTCCTGCATGGAAAATGGGCCACATTACGAGAGAAACTTGCCTCCTCCTGGCCGTCCGCGGGCCGTGCGGCGGGGCGCCACAACCCCATTGTACCTCGCCCCGGCGGACTTTCCAAGACCTTTGCTCACCACGAAGAGCACGAAGGACACGAAGGGGAAACTCCGTTCATTCGTCTTCCAGTCACGGATGGGACCGTGGGCGGCCCCCGCCCCACGCCCGGCGGAATCCCGTGCGCCAACTCATCCTGTCGATCCTGTCCATTCTCCGCAGCAGCGCTGCTGCGAAGGATGAATTATCCTGTCGAATTCGCTCGTCTTTGTTTCAATGGGAAACGCCG
>CAZXDF010000210.1:0-10346 GCA_964639345.1 uncultured candidatus Brocadiaceae bacterium
CGGAATGGCCAGAGTTTAGAGTCGAATTGAAATCGATTACAGTCATTTCTGTGGATAACTCATTGCACTTGTGTCGCTTGCGACAAGCCCACGGCAAGACAACCGGACAGTAGTGATTTTGGATTTTGGATTTCCGATTGAACGGCTTTGAAATCGGCAATCGCAAATCGCAAATGCCTTCTCTCATCCCTTGCCTGTATCACCAGTGCAACTGGACTTTGGTGGTAACGGCCCGCCGTGGCCCGTATCTCTTCATCAAGTCCTGAGTCCTTCCAGCCTTCGTAGCCGAAGCTACTTCGGCGGAGTAGGCGAGTGCTGAGTCCTGTGCCACCTAAGCCGGTTGCACCGGCGTCTTTACCTGTGCGAAGCGGTGCAACCGCCTTTGTCTGTGCCACCCAAACCGATTGTATCGGTCGGCGGTGCAACCGCCTTTCGTGGTAAAGACATCCTTCATCGCATCCCTGACCCCTGACCCCTGATCCTTCATCGCTGGCCGGGACCGGGCGCATCCGGTAGAATAGCCCCTTCGGGAATGGCGGCGTCTCCCGACAAGGTCTTGCTCTCAAGTGCGGAGCCCCGGGCGTGAGCGGCAGCAAGAAGGAAGACAGGAAACCTACCGAAGGCGTCTCCATGCCCCTGGGGCAGCATCTGGACGAGCTGCGCGGCCGGCTGATACGGTGCATAATCGTGGTGATGGCGGGGATGCTGCTCGCCTGGTTTGCGCGCGGGCACATCATGTACGTGCTCAGGCAGCCGCACGAATCCGCTGCGGATGCCCATCACCTCAACCTCACGCTCTGGTACAGCACCTATTTCGAATCCCTCTCGGCCCAGATCAAGGCCTGTATCGCGGCGGCGATCGTCGTCACGTTCCCTTACCTCATCTACCAGGTGTGGGCGTTCGCGGGGCCGGGACTGTTCCACCGGGAACGCCGGGTCGCCCTGGCGGTCTCAAGCGTTTCCCTGGCCTCATTCGCCGCCGGCGTGGCGTTCGGCTACTTCCTGTTCATACCGCTGGCCCTGCGATTCCTGCTGGCCCTCAGCGGACCTGGCACAAAGCCCATAATCATGATCGGCTCCTACCTGCAGATGCTTTTCCTGATGACCGTCGCCCTGGGCATCGCGTTCCAGTTGCCGCTTATCATCTTCTTCCTCGTTCGCTGGGGCGTGGTCAGTCCCGAAGGGGTGCGGAAGCACCGGAAGGCGGCCATTGTGGCGGCCTTCATCCTTGCGGCCGTGCTGACCCCGCCGGACCCGTTCACGCAGATCATGATGGCCGTGCCGCTTATCCTGCTCTACGACATCGGGGCGTTGGCGGCCACGCCGAGCTGGCGGGCGCTGGCCGCGTTCGGCCGGACAGGTGGCCTCATCCTTCTGATCGGAGCGGCCGCCCTCGCCTACCATCAGCTCTACCCGGTGGCGCAGGTGGAGGCGATAGAAGGCACGGTGAAAGTCCCATCCGGAACCGTCCCGGCCGGCGCCGTCGCCCGGCTACGCCGGGGCGACGTCTGCCGACTCGAACCGGGCAGTGCCGCCGTAATCACCCTCGGACGAGGCTCCCCTCGCGCGAGGCTCCTGATAATGGGCCCGGCCCAGCTGCAACTCATGGGGCGGGCCGTGGCGTCCGTGATCCGGGGAGAGATCCTCTGCGAAACCGGAGGCGCTGCCGAGGTTGAACTTCGCACCCCGTCCGCCCAGGCCGTCCTGCACGAGGGCATGGCCGAGCTTTCCGTGTCGGACGACACCCTGACCGTCAGCGTGCTGGAGGGCCGCGCAGTTGTCCGCGAGGGCGAGGTTTCCACGAGCGTCGCCGCCGGCCGCACGGCGACTTTCCGTAGCGCCGGCGAGAGCTTCAACACGAAGAAAGTCGAGCAGCGCTGGAAGGATCTGCTTTCCGGCGCGGCCGTCGTGCCGGCCGAATAGGCGCTCACGAGCGGGGCGGCAGGAAGAGCCGACGCGGCGAATCCATTATGCGCAGCCTCTGGGACCACTGCTCGCCTTCCGGCAGCGACTCAAGGGCGTCCCGGCACGTCTTCATCGTCGCGCTCAGTTGATCGCAGTAGTGAATGAGCAGCGCCTCCGGGAGCTGCGGCAGCACGGGGGATCCCCAGTCCTTCCGCCCGTGGTGGCTCAGGATGATGTGAAGGAGCATCGCCTTGGTGCGCGCCGCCTTATCGGTGTCCTCGCCCGTCACTTCCTTCGTCACCGCGCGGTCCCAGAGATTGCTGACCATGGAGGCGCCGATGAAGATGTGGTCGAGCAGCTCCCCGAGGTCCGACGTCTGACTGATGCCGCCGGTTAGCACGTAAGCCCTGACCTTGCCCGCGTCGTGCAGCGCCGCCCCGCACAGCGTCAGCTCGCGGTCCATCTGCGGGCCGAAGTGCTCCGAGAGCCGCTCGGCCAAGCCCCACAGGTCCAGGGTATGCTCGATGAGGCCGCCCATGTAGTTATGATGGTGGAAGGAAGCCGCCGGGCTGGTCTTGAAGTCGCGCGCGAACGCCTCGTTGCCGTGGAACTCCAGCATCAGCGCCTTCAGGCAGGGGTCCTCAAAGCCTTCCCGGTCCCAGTTGAACAACGTCTCGAACGCAGCGTCCACGTCGATATCGGTGGAGCGGACGAACCCCAAGGCATCGAACTCGCCCGGTTCGAGGACCTTGTAGCGCTGGAGGTTGAGTTGCTTTGAGCCCATGTACTCGTCCACGCGCGCCAGCACCTCGATGCCCATGCCGGGTTCCAGCCGCGCGCCGATGTTGTCGGCCCAGACCTTCCCGTCCAGTTGGCTCCCGCCCTCGCAGTTGAGCCTGAGCGTGTAGTAGTCCTGACCGCGCCGGTCCACACCGCGCCGGGCTTCCGCGACGAGGAATATCTCCGAGACAAGCTCGCCTACCTCAAGGCCCGTCGGGTCCATTCATCTCCCCCCGAAGTGAAAGGACGCCCACTTGGGCGTCGATGGCGGAAAGGGAATCCATCTGCACCGTTGAAAGTGCCGTATGAGCCTTAAAAACGCCATATTCGGCCTTTGTGGGCCTTGAGGTGCGAACGTGTGAGTATCGCTGTAGCATCTGTTTTCGCATGTATGGTCTTATGTACATGCGAAAGACAGGAATCATGAAAAGCGAGATGATGGAGACGCAGATTCCGGCGATGGCCAGCCCGCGACCTTTCCGCTTGAGCGGATTATCGGTGATCCTGACGATCGCCCAGATGCCCAGGATCACGCCCGTCAGCGATGCAAGCCCCGACAGCGCAGCCCCTAATGAGCCCACCCCCTCCGAAACGCCCCAAGGCAACAAGATGCAGGCCGTGAGAACCAGCAGACCCCACGCCACCAACCCGAACAGCCCGCAAACCAGCGAGGCTTTGGCCAGGCCGCTTGTGCGCGCGGGGGGCAGCGATGCTTCTCCGGATGGCTGCTGAGGGCTCTGACCCGGCTTGGAGACAGGAATCCCATCAGGCCAACTCATTCGGTCTGCTCCAGAGTGTAGAACGCCTCGATCTCTCGTTTGCGCTCTTCGGAGTAATCGTCCCAGCCGTCCTGTTTGACCAGTTTGAGACTCGCAATGAGCCGAGCCTTCAATTCCTCTTCCGGGATGAAGTTGACGAACCCGATCTCCAGCAGGGCCAACCTGACCCCGCGATGATTCTGCTTATGTTCGTAGAGCACTATGGCATCGTCTGGACGGGTCACGAGGTGGCCCACGTATCGGTAGCTCGTCTTGAAACCCGACCGCGTCGTCATCGGGTCGTTGTCCGCGGGGCAAACGTAGGGGTGCGCGGCATAGTAGGGAACAAGATGCCTGCTGTCGCCGTACCCTCCAGCCGGGATGTAGGGCGCTACAAGCTCAAGCCTCGCAGGGAATACCTCCTGGTTGTCGATCGCGTACTCGTGCAGAGCCAAGCCGAGGTCCCGCAAACTCGCTCCACAGTCGCTTCGTTGCCACCAGCTCCTTCCAGCCCCACCCGCCACGCAGGCAATCGCCGCCACGAGCAGGCCAACGGCGGGAAGGCAAATGGCCATCCTGGCCCCCCCGTTATCTGTGGCGCCTTGGTTACGGCGACGCGTCCTGACAAGCCGGACGATTCCGAACAGCATGCCCAACGCGCCCGCGATCCAAGCGGCAGAGAGCATGATATGGTAGCATTCACCAGCAGCTTCGTAGTCGGAGAACAGGAAAAGGCCAACCGTGGCGGGTACGGCAGCCAGCCCGAGCAAACAAGCGGCGACCCCGAGGATCACTGCTACCCAACCCAGCCAGCCCATGCGCAAGCGGGGCAGCGGAGTTTCTCCGGACGGCTGCTGAGGGCTCTGACCCTGCTTGTCACTCATTCTTGGCCCCCTCGTGTCTGCTGATCATCAACGGTTCTCTCATGGCTTGCCGCCAGCGCGTCCAAGCTCGGCTAAGGGGTAGGGAAGCGTGGTGCGGATAGTGGAGATCGCGCCTGCACATGCCGCAGCGCGACACTACAGGAGCCCTGCGCCGCTGTCAAGTGGCGGGGCTTTTTGACCGTGCAAAATGGCCCTCAGCGCCCGGGATGCCACATCACAACTCATGGCTTGCGCTCCACTTCGGCGCCTTCCTCCCCCTGCGACCGGCGCTATCGTTGCCCCCCCGCAGCCCGGCGGCGTAGACTCAATCTTGAACAGAACGAGCCGGAGCGATAATGAACCCCCACATCGAACAGTTCCTGCGGCGCCTGGCGGTGGAGAAAGCCTACTCCGCGCACACCCTCAGGGCCTACACGAAGGACCTGGAGATGTACGAGGAGTTCCTCTCCCGGCGCGGGCGCGCCGTGGAAGAGGCGCAGGTGCGGGACGTGCGCGCGTTCCTGGCCGCGCTCAGGGTGCGGGAGCTGTCCAAGTCGACCCTCGCGCGCCGCGTCAGCGCCGTGCGCTCGCTCTACCGATACCTGTTCCAGGAGGGCGTGATCGACAGGAACGCCATCTCCGTCCTGCGCACCCCGCGCCGCGACCGGAAGCTGCCCCGCTTTCTGACAGTCGAGGATGCCCGGCGGCTGATGGATGCCGCGGCAATGGGCACCGCCGCACCCAAGGGCTGGACTGGGGCGAGGGACCAGGCCATCCTGGAGACCCTCTACGGCGGCGGCCTGCGGGTGGGCGAGTTGGTGGGGCTGGACGATGGCGACATCGACCTGCGGGCCGGGATGGCGCTGGTAAAGGGGAAGGGGAAGAAGGAACGGCTGGCGCCGCTTGGGAGCTGCGCGGTCGAGGCGCTGCGGCGCTACATCGAGATGCGCGACGCCACCGCACCCCACCGCAAGGACCGACGCGCCCTGTTCATCAACGCGCGGGGAGGCGGCAGGCTCACGGCGCGCAGCGTTGCCCGAATCCTGCGCAAGCGACTGCTCCTGGCCGGCCTGGACGCAGCCCTCAGCCCCCACGCGCTGCGTCACAGCTTCGCCACCCACATGCTCCAGAACGGGGCCGACCTGCGCTCGGTGCAGGAGCTGCTCGGCCACGAGCACCTCTCCACCACGCAGATCTACACCCACCTGACGACCGAGGACCTCAAGGAAACTTACGACCGCGCCCACCCGCGAGCCTGACACAAATCAGTGCGAATGGGCTTCCTCGTGGTCGTCGTCTTCAGCGTCTTCGACGGGCTCGCCGAGGTAGGCCTTTATGGCCCTGTGCAGGCCCTGGACGGCGAGGTTCGAGCAGTGCATCTTCTGAGGCGGCAGCCCCCCCAGTTCCTCGGCGATCTGATCGCGCGTGAGCTCCAGCGCCTCCTCCAGCGTCTTGCCCGTGGCCACCTCGGTCGTCAGGCTGCTCACGGCGATGGCCGCCGCGCAGCCGAGAGTCTTGAACTTCACCTCGGCGAGCCGGTCGCCTTCCACGCGGATGCTGATGCGCATCACATCGCCGCAGACGGGGTTGCCGACCTCGCCCACACCGTCCGCGTTCTCCACCTCCCCTATGTTGCGGGGATTGGCGAAGTGGTCCAACACTTTATCGGTGTACATTGCACCCACGGGAGTTTCCTTCCTGGCTTCATCATGGTCCTCAGGTATGCCGGCCCTCGAGGGCGCCCTGCCCTGCCTCACGGGCCGCCACCATGGCGTCGATGGCGCCCCTTGCGCGCTCGCGGACTTCCGGGTCAACCCGCACCTCGTAGCGCATGTCCTCCAGGCACCAGAGTATCTTCTCCGCCGTGTTGCGCTTCATGTTCTTGCACGATGCGGCGGGCGATGCGGGAATGAACGTCTTGTCGGGGCTTTCCTTACGCAGTCTGTACAACAGGCCCATCTCGGTGGCCACGATCACGTCGCCGGCCTCGGTCTCGCGCGCAAAGCGCACCATGCCGCTGGTGGAGCGCACCGCGTCGGCCATTTCCGTGACCGCCGGCAGACACTCGGGGTGGGCGGTAACGACGGCATCGGGATGCCGCAGCTGCGCCGCCGCGACGTGCTCCGGCGTGATGGCGACGTGCGTGGGACAGTAACCTTCCCACAGGATCAGCTCTCGCCCGGCCTGCCTGCCCGCGTAGGCCCCGAGGTACTTGTCCGGCACGAAGATTATCGGCCGGTCCGGATCGATAGACTCGATGATCTCGGCTGCGTTGGCGCTCGTGCAGCACAGGTCGCTCTCGGCCTTCACCTCGGCCGTTGTGTTGACGTAGCTGACCACGACCGCGCCCGGATGCTCGGCCTTCAGCGCGAGAAGCCCCGCGGGCGTGACCATGTTGGCCATCGGGCAGTTGCAGTTAGGATCAGGCATGAGCACGATCTTGTCCGGGCAGAGTATCGCCGCGGTCTCCGCCATGAAATCCACGCCGCAGAATACGATAACGTCCGCCTCCGCAGCCGCCGCCTTCCGGCTCAGCCCCAGCGAATCACCCACGAAGTCGGCTATGTCCTGCACTTCGGGGAGCTGATAATTGTGCGCCAGGATGAGGGCGCCGCGACGCACCTTGAGCTCTTCGATCCTGCCCTGAATGCTCTCTTTGCCGCTCATTGCTTCGCCCTGTTGTAGGTCGGCGACATGTCCCTGAGCCGCTCCACCACCGACGGGAGGACCTCGATCACGTAGTCCACGTCCTCCGTGGTGTTCATCCGCCCAAGGGAGAACCGGAGGCTGCCGTGGGCCACTTCGGGCGGGATGCCCATCGCCGTGAGCACGTGCGAGGGCTCCAGGGTCCCGGAGGTGCAGGCCGACCCGCTGGAGGCGGCGATGCCGCGCGCGTCCAGGGTCAGTAGCATCGCTTCGCCCTCGACGCCCTGGATGCTCACGTTCACCATGTGCGGCAGCCGCTTCTCGGGGTGCCCGTTCACACACACATCCGGGATCCTTTCAATGATCCCATCTTGAAGCCTATCGCGCAGCCCGCCCAACCGCTTCGACTCCTGTGGCATCTCCAGGCACGCCATCTCGAGCGCCACCGTCAGGCCCACGATGCCCGCCACGTTCTCCGTGCCCGGCCTCATGTTGCCCTCGTGATGGCCGCCGCGGATTATGGGATGAAGCCGGATCCCCTTGCGCCGGTAAAGCACTCCGACGCCCTTGGGCCCGTGGAACTTGTGCGCCGTGATGGTCAGCAGGTCCACGCCCAGCTCATTCACGTCGACCGGCACCTTGCCCGCCGCCTGGACCGCGTCCGTATGAAACACCGCGCCGGCCCCGCGGGCGACGGCCGCCAGCTCGGCGATCGGCTCGATGACGCCCACCTCGTTGTTGGCCATCATAACCGAGACCAACGCCGTGTCCGGCCGCAGTAGCGCACGCAGCCGCTCCGGGTCGGCCAGCCCGTGCTCGTCCACCGGAAGCTGCGTCACCTCGAAACCGACTTTCTGGAGCGCAGCGGACGTGTTGAGCACCGCATGGTGCTCGATGGCGGAGATGATGATGTGCTTGCCCTTCTTGTGATACGCATTCGCCGCGCCCACGAGGGCCAGGTTGTCGCTCTCGGTGCCGCCGCCGGTGAAGATCATCTCCCCGGGCTGCGCGCCGATGAGCGAGGCCACCTTCTCCCGGGCATCATCCAGCGCCTGCCGCGCCTGCCGACCGAAGGCGTGAACGCTGGAGGCGTTGCCGAACCGCTCCTGGAAGTAAGGCAACATCGCGTCCACGGCCTCGCAACGCATCGGCGTTGTCGCGCTGTGGTCCATGTACACGGATCTCTTCATCTTTCCTTTCCCTCCGCAGCCGAGCCGCCACGCCGCTCCTGCGCGGCCGAAGCGCCCCGTCAACCGATCCTGGCATATTATCCGCTAACCCGCTTCTTCGCCACCCTTTTGGAGGCGCCGGCGATGGCCCGCCTTCTTGCCCTCTCCTTGTCGACCAGGTCCTTCAGCGTCGCCGACTTGAGCACATCCTGCATGGCCTCATTGACCCGTCCCCACAGCTCGCGCGTGACGCACCCCTCGCCCCTTTCGCAGACCGCCGGATCGTCCACGCAATCCACCAGCGCCACACTGCCGTCCATGGCCCTTACGATATCCATGATCTCGATGTCGGCCGGGTCGCGCGTCATGACGTAACCCCCGCGCGCGCCCCGCACGCTGCGCACAAGGCCGGCCCGCTTGAGATCCTGGGCGATCTTGGAGAGGTAACGCAACGGCATGTCCTGATTCCTCGCCAGGGTCTCCAGGTTCACGGGTCCGGCGTCCCCCTGGAGGGCAAGCTCCATGAGCGCGCGCGTCCCGTAGCGACTTCGAGCTGAAAAACTCATCGGTCCAAACCTCAAACAGGCTATTCTATACCCTCTTAGTGTACATTTTACCCCCATGCCCGATAACTGTCAACGCCCGGCGGGCACCCCGGTATCCGAGAGCCCTCTTCAGTCGGCGCGCAGCAGCGTGTTCGTCCAGGCGAGCTTGCCCCCTAAACCCTCGACCTCCAGGCGCCAGTAGCCGGCGTCGGCGGGTATCGTCAGCTCTGCCTCCGTCAGGCCCGCCTCGTCCGCAGCCCGGACGCGCACGCCTCCAGTGGTCGGTCCGACGAGCCGCACCACGTTGGCGGGCGAGGTCCGCACCCGCACCACGTCCCCCGAGGTTCGGATCGAATGGATCTCCGGCCCGCAGCTCGCATAGAACTCGCCCCGCCGTATGGCGGCCATGACGTTCTCGCGCGTGAGCTCCGGCGCGCTGACCACGATCCAGCCGCCGTTCCAGTCCGGATGCTCCGGGCAGATGTGCGCGTCGTCCGATGCGAAGCCGCACACGTCCTGGTTGCCCGCCAACATGCGGTCCCAGAAGTAGGCGCCGCTCCCCTTGCCGTTGAGCCACTGGCAGATGTTGTTGTACACCTCCACCCCGTCGAAGCCGTGGCGTAGCGCGTCCTCCGGAGAGTTGCCCATCCACTGCGGGTGCGCAAGGATCGTGAAGACCCCGCGGGACTTCAAGAGGTCCAAGGCCTCGATGAACGGGGTGTCGCGCCCGATGTCCTCGTGGATGCCCAGGCCCACCACATGGTAGCCGGAGCCCAGGATGTCCTTCCCGTCGAGCTCGATGCCGTTGAGCGCGAGCAGGGGCATGTCCGGCTCCGACTCGATCGTCGCGGGATGCCTGTGGTCCGTCGCGAAGAGGAAATCGTAGCCCGCGCCGGCATAGCGTTCGGCCAGTTCCCTGTAGTTCCCGCCGCCGTCCGACAGGATGGTGTGGATGTGCGTGTTCCCCTTGAACCAGGGGCCGTCCGTGTTGTAGCGAGCTTCTGCCATGCGACTCTCCTATCAGTTGGCGCTGAGGGCTGGAAGATCCGGCCTTCTTAAGAAGCGGCGGGTCAATGATAGGGCCTCTCGCCAGATGCTTCAAGGGGAGGCAACTTGCTCGGCCGCCCCCCTTGCGCTTGTTTTCGGATGGGATATCGTTATCCTGTTCTCCGGCCGGCCAACGGGCTGGCCCGCCGAAAGCAGATTGCCGCTACGGGATGAGAACATGAGCCGGACTTTTCAGCACCACATGTTCGTCCGACAGGAGCACCTGAACCAGTACGGCAGCCTGTTCGGCGGGCGGGTGCTGAGCGTGGTCGACGAGCTGGCCTTCATCGCGTGCGCGCGCACATACCCCGGACACAATTTCCTGACGCGCCTGGTCGAGAACGCCGAGTTCACCGCCCCGGCCCGCCTCGGGGACCTGCTGGAGTTCAGCTTCCACATCGAGAGCGTCGGCAGCACTTCGCTCTGGGTGCGAGTGGAGATGCTGGTCTACAACGGCCAGTCCGGCGCGGCCAGCAAATCCTTCGACGGGCGGGTGCTGATGGTTTGCGTGGACCAGGACGGCAAGCCGACGCCCGTGGCCGAACCCACGTGATTTTCGATTGCCGATCGTTGATTTTCGATTTGCTGGAATCAGCAATCGGCAATCGAAAATCAGAAAAGGAACAATGAAAC
>CAZXDF010000211.1:0-17464 GCA_964639345.1 uncultured candidatus Brocadiaceae bacterium
CTGGACCCGGCAGCTCCACAACGTTACCATCACTCATGGCGTATCCACTCCTTCCTTGTAAGGTGGGTGACCCGAACTGAATCACCCAGGATACGCCACCTTCCCCTCCTCGTCTAAACACAACTTTCGGTTATAACTCTCTCGGGTCCCATGGCAAGGCCGATAATGCCCGTCCTCCAGGACTCGGGCGTTTCGGGGTCCTCTGGGTCAAACTGGTCCCGGTATGCAAACTGTTCACGGCCCCAGAGCAGCAGACCTGTGGCGTTATGGCGCATCGGGGCGGACCCCGTCTCCCTGTCGGCAATCCCCAGAATTGTGCCGTCAACGTTTGAATATCCCAGGCCCGCCGCGTTGAAAAGCCCGATATATGCCGAGAAGCCGGGCTTCTTCGAGACGGTAATGCCGGCGTCGAAGATGTCCGCGGCGTCGCTGCCCCTATTGCGCAAGTAGGAGCAACCGGTGCTCAGGCACATTGCCGACAGCAGAACGAAGCCCATAACAAGCGTAATTGGCCGCCTGCTCCTCATGTAAAGCCACCTCCTTGAAAACCCTCAACACCGGGGACGGACACGCTTCATCCCCTGCGCCACTTACAGGCCAAGCCGCCGCAAGCGGCGATCTAATGTAACATCAATCCTATACGAAGCAGATCGATATTGTCAAGCATTTGGGCAGTCGAGGCGCCCCCATTGGCGCCGCGCTCGGACGGAGCGAGGGGGAGATCTGACGACGGCGGCGCCGGGGGTCATGGCGTCAAGCGACCCGGATGCGGAACCAGCGGATGCCGTAGACGCAGTCTTCGCAGCACCAGCAGTAGCCCATGATGTCGCCGCCGGGCAGCGTCACCATCCCCGGAAAGCCGAACTTCAGCGCGCCCAGCTCGTCCGCGCTGGCCCCTTCGCCGACCATGCCCGACTGCGCCCCCTGCCATATCGGCGCCTCCTCCAGGTCCACCCAGCGGTCGCCGTCCATCCGCGAAAGGTTCGCCCACAGGCCCGGCCTGTCGTCCCGGCGGTAGAGGCACAGGATACGGCCGTCGGAAAGCGGGTGGATCTTGGCGGTCTGGCCGCGCAGGCCCGTGGGGCGCGGCGCGGAGAATGAGCAACCGTCCTCCGAAAGCGCATACGGCGTTGGTTCGGAGCGGCCGGTCCCCTCATTGAGCGCCCAGCAGACGGCCAGCAGCCGGCCGTCCGGTAGCTGCCTGAGCGACTGCTCCCAACTGGTGAGGCCCCGGTCGTACTGGTCGATCACGTCCAGATGCTCGGGCCACGTCTCGCCCTTATCGTGCGAGACCAGCGCCACGGCCCTCACGCCATAGGGCGCCTCGCCTTCCCACGTCTTGAACATAGCCGTCGGGAACAGCAGGCGCCCGTCCGCCAGCTCGACCACCGAATGGCAGATCTCGAACCGCCCGCCCGGCAGCGACGGACGCACCGTCTCCGGCCCTTCCCACGTGCGTCCCTCGTCATGGCTGCGCAGAACGATCAGCTCCGTCTCCACATAGCCGAGGTTCTCGCGGTTGATGATGCCCACCTCGGGATCGTCGCGGAAGATCCGCCCGCCCATGGCGATAAGCGCGCCGTCGGAGAGCCGGTTGATGCGTACGGTGTGGACCGAGCGGCGCGGGACCGGGTCCTCAAACATCCGCACCGGCTCCGACCACGTCGCCCCGCCGTCGGTCGAGCGGCACACGTAGGTGCGGTAATCGAGGCTCTCCACCGCCTGCCCCAGGTCGAAAGCCGCCACCAATTCGTTCTCTCGCAGGCACACCAGCGACGGATGCCAGGCGTGGACCGCGCGCATGTAGGGTTTCGGGTTGCGATAGACCAGGCCCGTGCTGAGGCATTCGATCATGGCTTGCCCCCCTAATGATGGGACTATAGAAGACGCTGGAATCCGCTGTGGGCCACGGGGCCCTTCAGACGTTTTTTCACCTCGTCCTTTTCGAGCGCGTCGGCGATCTCGGCGAACACCTCGTCGATAGCCCCCGCGTAGCGCCCGATGACCCGGTCGGTGTGCGCCAGCGTAACGGAGATGGATAGCCCGGCGAGGTAGCCGCGCTCCAGCGTGAGCTGAATGTAGAGGGTCTTGAGCTCGGCGGCGAGCGCGTGCTCGAAAGCGAAGTTCGCCAGGGCCGGGTACCCATCCTCGACCTCCACGGGGAGCCCGTGCCGCTCGGCTGCCGCGCGCCAGGCGTCCTGGACCTTTCGGCCGATGCGTTCGCAGTGCGCCGGCACATCCACCTCCTGCATCTTCCGGATGGTGGCGAGCGCCGCCGCCGGTCCGATTCCCTCCGTCCAGTATGTGCTGCTGATGAAGGACGTGTGCGCGCCTTCCATGGCCTCGCGCGTTCCAATCACGGCGGCCATGGCGTGGCCGTTGGCGATGCTCTTGGCGAAGACCGCTATGTCGGGCGAGACGCCGAGCCGGAGGTGCGCCCCGCCCAGGGCGAGCCGCCAGCCGATCGACACCTCGTCAAAGACCAGCAGCGCCCCGACCCTGTGCGCCTCGTCGCGGACGAACTCGAGGAACCCCGGCTCGGGGTCCCGGTGGCGGCACGGCTCCATGACGACCGCCGCCAGCCGGTCCCCGTGCTCGTCGAGTATCTTCGTCAGTTCCTCGCGGTTGTTGTAGGTGAAGGTGAGCGCGGTGCCGCGAAGCTCCCTCGGCACCCCGAGCGGATCGAGCCCGGAGAGCAGGTGGCCGCGCAGGGCGTCGCTCTCGCCGAGGTTCGCCGCAAGATACCAGTCGTGCCAGCCATGGTAGCCGCAGATGGCGATCAGCGAGCGGTCGGTCGTGGCGCGCGCTATGCGGGCCGCAATGCTCATAATCTCGCCGCCGGTGCGCGCATACCGCACCTGCTCCGCCCACGGGTGCAGCTCGCAAAGGAGCCTGGCGAGCTCAACCTCCTCGGGGGGGCTGAGCGTGCAGAAGCTGCCCCGGGCGATGCGGTGCTGGACCGCCCGGGTGACCTCCGGGTGCCCGAACCCGAGCAGACATGCCGAGATGCCGGTCTTGCCGACGTCATAGTAGTGCCTCCCGTCCAGGTCCCATACCTCGCACCCGCGCGCCTCGCGGAAGTAAGCGGGCCACTGATCCGGGGCCTCCATCTCGGGGCGTTTGCTAAGGAGCTGCGTCCCGCCGGGGATGATGGCCTTCGCCTCGCGGTAGAGGTCCTGGACGACCTCCACCGTCTCGGCCTTCATGCCGAGCAGGCGCAGGGCGTTGTCGCAGAAAACGTCCTGGAGCTCTTCGTCGCTCAGGAACGCGCCGTCGGCCGCGTCGAGGAACGCGCGGAGCGATTCCAGGCCGACCATGACCGGCTCGCCGAAGAACGCCCGCTCGTTCCATTCCATCTGGTCCGTGGCGACCCAAACGAAACCGGTGCCGAGCGTGACGGCGCGCCCGCGCTCCTGCGAGACCGGGAAGTCGGTGCCCCACAGCAGGCGGCGCGGGCCGAACTCGTCCAGGATGGCGGCGAACGGCTCGGCCTCGCAGATAGCCGCCGAATCGAACCAGACGTTCTCCAGTCCCCGCAGCGCGGAGATGCCCTTCACGACGCTGGGGGCATTGAAGCCCCGCGCCGCGTGGGCCAGCAGAAGCCGGGCGTTCGGGTACTTCTCGCACCGGGTGACGATGCTCTTCTGGTTCTGCGGGTCCGAAAGCGCGCCGAGCCGCACCATGTGAAGCAGGATGACCAGCCCGCGCTCCTCGGCCAGCTCCCACGCCCACTCGGGCACGTACTCTTCCAGCGTGCACTCGAACGAGGGCGACTTGCCGCTGTAGACGTGGTAGGGCTTGAAGCATCGGACCTTCGGGTTCTCCAGGAGCGCCTCGGCGGCCGCCCGCGATTGCTTGGGGTAGACGAGGATGGATGCCGCGCACCCCGGCGCGTTATCGACCTGCGCGGCCACGTACTCGTTGGCCGCGTCGGGATCGCCGTCCCGGCTGGGGTGGGGCGTGAACAGGGCGCCGCAGAGGCGCTCGACGCCCACCTGGCCGCCGATGTAGTGGCGCCAGACCGCCTGGTTGTACTCCGGCGGACCGCTCGCGTAGAAGGCGCCGTAGGGGCTTATGTGATCCTTGTGGAAGAGGTGCGCGTGGACGTCGAAGAGGCGTTCCGGAAGGCGCGGCTGCAGCTCCGCCGCAAGCGCGCGGTCCGCCTCCGTGAAGGTCCATCCCAGGGGGATGTCGGGGTTCATCATCTCGCCGCTCATGCTCACGCCGTCCTTTCGCTTATCTCGTCCAGCGGGACCTCGCGTCCGCCCTCCTCGCGGCTGCGGATGCCGGCGATGATGGCCTTCATCAGCTCGACCGTCTGCGACCACGGGATCGGCCGCTCGCCGGCGCGAAGATAATCTACGAAGCTCAGGAGCTGCGTCTTGAACGCGTAGAACGTGTCGGACACGGTCGCCTGCAGGTCCGACTTCGTGCCCATGACGGAGAGGTGGCCGAACCCGCCGTACATGTCCTTTATGGCGACCAGGATCACATCGACGCCGCGCTCGTGCTTGAGGTGGACGATGTTGCGGTCTATGGCGCCGGTGTTGCGCGCGGAGATGAATCCCGGCCCGAGAAAGGGATACAGCCCCTCCAGGGCGTGAATCCCGTAGCGCTCCCAGGTCTTCGCCGTGGACAACGACAGAAACCGCAGCTCTCCGACTTCGCCCAGCCGCTCCCGCGCCGCAGCGAACTCGCGCGAGTAGCGCATGGCGCTCGAGGAGAGGATCGCCTTGCCTTCCTCTGCCCAGGCGTGAAAGGTCCGGAGGTCGGGCTCGTTGTCGACGAGGGGCTTGTCGACGAAGACCGGCAGCCCGGCCTCGATGAACGGGCGCGCCCGTTCGACGTGCTCGTGCCCGATGTCGGTAGCGATGATGACGGCGTCCACCTGGCCGATCACGTCCGTGGCCGTCCCGACGACGTTGGGAATCCGCGAAGCCGCGGCGACCCTTTCGGCATCGGCCGGATCGTCGGTCCAGATGTGGGTGACGCGGGCGCCCTCGATCTGGAGCGCAGCGGGGTCCTCTGCGCCGAGGTACTCGGGGATCGTGGCGTAGGGGCACTCCGCCATTGCCCCCCGATCGTACCCGTTGAAGATGGCGCTCCAGGAGTAAGGGTGGCCGTTCCCGTCGACCATGCCGAGCATGGCGAGGCGGATGTTGTCTGCGTCCGGCACGAGGGCTGCCATATCGGGCCGTCCTTTCCTATCGATCTTTGGGTAGCTAAATGAGAATGGCCTAGGTAGCCCGACCGTCTGATTTTCGATTGCCGATTGCCGATTGCCGATTCCAGCAAATCGAAAATGTCCTGAGACGCTCCGGCTACCCGGTGGTTCTTGCGCTTCTTTCCCAAAGGTCAATGAACTGTTCCCATCCCACGGGCCGCTGCCGGGCCGCTATATCTCCACGGCGCACCCCAGCCGGCCGCTCTCGGCGGCGGCCATGCAGACCTCAACTGTGTGCGCCGCTTCCTCGAGAGAACACAGGACTGCGGCCTTCCCTTCGACAGCGTCGAGGAAGTTGTTGGCCTCGACCACGAAGGGCTCATCCACTTGGCCCTTCGCGTCACGCTTTCCTGCCGGCACGGGCGTCCAGTTCCATTCGCCCGTCTCGCGACGCAGGATGCCCACCTTCTCGAGCGAGCTGTCGCAGATTACTTGCTCGTCATTGCTTGAGAGGGTGACCCGGTTGGTCTGACAGGGGTGCCACATGGAGACGTGGATGTTGCACATGGCCCTGCTGTCGCGAAAGCGCAGCAGCGCCGAGAGCGTGTCCTCCACGTCCACATCTTCCCAGGCCAGGCGCTCGTAGCTCGCCACCACCTGCCTCACAGGGCCCAAGAACCACTGGATCAGGTTGGCCCGGTGCGAGAGCTGGTCCGGAATCGCGCCGCCGCCCATCGCCTTGCTGACCGCGTAGGTGCTGCGGTAGTCCGGGCGGGCGACGCGATGGTCGTAGCCGCAGACGCAGGTGATGTCCAGGATTTCCCCGGGGCGGCCGGAGTCGATCTCGTCCTTGACCATCTGCGCGATGCGCGTCGCCCGCAACAGAAAGGCCACGCCGACGGTGAGGCCCTTCTGCTCAGCGGTGCGCCCAAGCTCGGGGATGCCGGCCAGGTCCAGCGAGAGCGGTTTCTCGATGAAGACGTGACAGCCGGCCTCCGCCGCCCGGCGCGCGTAGGGCACGTGGAGGTGGGGAGGCACGCAGATCACCGCCGCGTCGAACCGGGACAGGTCGATCTTCTCGAAATCATCGAACGTGGCAGAGAGCGCATGCCTGGCCGTCATCTCCTCCAGGCGCTGCGGCTTGGCCTCGCACAACGCCACCTCGGCCCGGCCCGTGTTGATGAAGCACCGGGCGTGGCGCTCCCCGATGCTGCCCCCCCCGACTACCAGCACTTTATGCATGTCTCCTCCATCGCCTGTGCGCACGCCAGGCCGCAGCCATGCGGGTACCCATCCCCTACCCGTGAGGGGTGCATACGGCCTTGATGATGGGCTGATCGGCCTCGACGATCCCCTTGAATGTCGCTTCGTAATCCTCCAGGCGGAACGTGTGGGAGATGATATCCTGCGCGGGCATCATGCCCATCCGCAGGAGCTTCAGCGACATCGGGAACTTGATGGCCGGCTCGGCGAACGTGGGGGTGAGCGTCCGCTTGTTGAAGATGAGCTCGTTCACGTCCACCGTGATGCTCGACTTGCCGCCCAGGTGGATGCCGATGAATGAGACGGTCTCGCCGAAGCGGCCGGTCTCGATCGCGACCTCCATGCTCTGGGGCGGACTGGTAACGATGACGCGGTCGGCGCCTTCGGGGAAGTGCTTGTGGACGACCTCCACGGCGTCCTCCGCGGCGGAATCGACCACGAAGTCGGCGCCGAGTTTCCTGCCGACCTCGAGCCGCGCCTTCTCCATCGGCCTGTCGGCTTCGTACCCGACCAGCCCCACAGCCGCCGCGCCGCGCAGCTTCGCCAGTCGCACGCACATGATGCCGAGCGGGCCCGGGCCGAACACGACCACGTCGCCCGCCAGCGGGATGTCCGCGTGGAGCACCGCGCTGAGGGAGACCGCCTGAGGCTCGGTGAGGCAGGCCGGCAGGTAGTCGAGGCCCTCGAACGGGTCGCAGAGGCGCTCGTGGACGACCATGTACTCGGCCATGCCGGGGCGCCCCTCGAGGTCGTGCATCCGGCGGCACAGGTGCGCGTCGCCGTTCTTACAGTTCACGCACATCCCGCACATGCCGCAGTCCTCGATGATGACGCGATCGCCGGCCTTCACGTTCGTCACGTTCCTGCCGACTTCCGCGACCTCGGCCGCGATCTCGTGCCCGAGGGCGTTGTATTCGCCCTCGGCGTCCCTGGCGAAGTGGACGTCCGTGCCGCACACGCCGCAGGCGTGCACCTTCACCAGGGCGTCGTTATCGCCCAGGGCGGGCAGCTCGAACTCCCTCAGCTCGAAGTCCATGAAACTCCTGGCGAACAGTCCTCTTGTCTTCATTGAGAAACCCTCTCGCAGGCTTATGCGCCGATTCACCCGACCCCGTAGATCGAGCCTTCCGCGTGCGGGAATATGCGGTCGTCCTTGTGCTTCATCGCCACGTCCAGGTTGTCGAATACCTTGTGGAAGGCCTTGACGTAGAGCTTCATCTGCCGGCGCGTGTTGGGCGGATGGATGCCGTGGACGACCGTGTAGCTCTCGCACAGCGCCTGGGCGACCGGGTAGTCGTCCGGGTTGTAGGGCCGGTCGGAGCGCTTTCTCTTCTTCATCTTGCCCTTGTACTTGTCGCAGTCCCACGGGCACCCGGTCTTCGCGTAGCCCCACATCGTCTGAAACAGGTCCTGCGCCGGCACGGGCATGGTCTGCCACTGGCCTATCGCGAGGCCCTCCTTGTAGAGCGCCTTCTCGACGGCCGTGCGGAATTCCTGCGGGCTCGCCTTCACACCGGCCTTTTTCGGATTGAAGCGTACGTTGTACATGAAGTAGACGTGCGTCTGCTTCGGCGGCACGTACGGGGGTATGACGCCGGGGATCTTGCCGAGTTCCTCGGTGAGGTAGGCCGCGTTCGCCTGGCGCCGGGCGTTGAGGCGGTCCAGCTTGCGAAGCTGCGCCCGCGCGAAGGCTGCCGGCAGCTCCTGCGTGCGGTACATGTAGCCGAGGATGCTCGCATTGTAAACGCGCAACTGGCTCTCGTCGTCCACCTCGTCGCCGAACATGCGCACGAGGCCGGCCCGGTGGGCCCAGGTCTCGTCATCGGTCACCAGCAGACCGCCTTCGCCGCCGCAGAAGTTCTTCAGGTTGTTGAGGCTGAAGCACGCCATGTCCCCGATCGAGCCCGACACCTTGCCCTTGTAGGTGGCGCCGTGGGCCTGCGCGGCGTCCTCGATGACGACGAGGTTGTGCTTCTTCGCGACGCGCACGATCCGGTCCATGTCGGCCATGAGGCCCTGGACGTGCGGCACGATGATCGCCTTGGTCCGCCGCGTGATGGCGGCCTCGATCTTCTTCGGGTCCATGTTGTAGGTGCGCGGGTCGATGTCGACGAACACGGGCACGGCGTTCTGGTGCAGCGCGCAACTGGCCGAGGCCAGGAACGTGAAGGCGGAGGTAATGACCTCAGAACCCGGCCCCACCTGCGCCGCCGCCAGCGCCATCTGAAGCGCCGCCGTGCCGCTGTTGGTTGCCAGGCAGAACTTCCGCCCGCAGTATTTCGCCCATTCCTTCTCCAGCTTCACCGCCTCCGGCGCGGTGCCGCCGGCCACGATGCCGCGCTCCAGCACCCGAAGGACGGCCTTCCGGTCCGTCGCGTCCAGAACCGGCCAGCTCCTGATCGTGCCCTTGGGCACCACGGGCCTGCCGCCCGCGACTGCCAGTCTTGCCATCTTCTCAATCTCCCGAAAGCTTGGGACAGATAGTGGGTTCAGTGCGTCGCCTTCGCGTGAAGCCGCCCCAAGAGCGCCAAGGCGTTCTCCGTGATGATGTCCTCCGCGTGCGCATCCAGTCGGCCGGACCCCGGCCGCGTGGCATAGCCGCCCTCTTCGATCGCGCGGGCCGTGGGAACGTAGCCGAACGATCCGTTGGCGAGGTCGATGATGAACGTGCGCTCGATGGGGCTCGCGCGCTTTATCCGCAGGCCGATCTCCGTGAACAGCTCCCCGGGATAGCCCACGAACGCCGCGCCCCCCAGCGTGAAGCCGGTCATCTCGATATCGTAGTTGTCAATGCCGTTGTCCGCCAGCCCCACGCACATCTGCGCGTAGATCTCGTCATCGATGCCGTCGCGGATGTTCACAACGTGCTCACCAGCCTCGGCGGCGGTCTCGCGTGCCCACTTCAGGTAGTCCGGATCGATAGTGCGTTTGGCCACCTGATAACACGTGCGCATCGCAGCGGCCAGGTCGCAGGCGGGCCGTATGCGCTTGGCCACGCTCAGCACCTCGCGGGCCAGCCACGTGCCCTTGCGCTCCACGCCCTCCCAGTCGCGCTCGCGGAAGGCGGGGATGTCCACGCTGCCCTGCGCGCCGTTGGTGAACAGGGCCACGCCTCCCAGCTCCCGCTCTATCATGGCGGAGGCGAAGGCGGGATAGTCGCCGCTGAGTTCGAACCATGTGCCGGGCGGCGTGTTCGGGTGGCCGGCGTGGTTGTAGATGACGGCGATGGTGGGGCCGTCCACGGCGTCGATGCGCACGACGCCCACCTCGGGGTCGGCCGGCCCGGCCGGGCCCAGCATGTCGTCCCAGGAGAACTCCTCCCAGTTCATCATGATCTGGCCGTCTTTTCTCCAGAGCCGGCGACACTCGCTGATGGTGAACTCCTGCCCAGCGCCGGAGCCAGCAAGGGCCGGCGCGGCGTTGTGCCGGGCCTCGGCGACGAGGTCAGCGAGCTTATCCACCAGCCACGCGTTGTACTCCGTCTCGCGCGGGCAGAGAAACCCGCGGGTCGCCGGGCCGGAATGGACGTGCGCGCAGGCGATGAGCTGCCTCTCGGGCCGGATGTCGGCCGCGTTGCAGATGGCGGCGCGAATTTCGGCGACCGTATCATCCCCGAGCCCACAGATCTCCGCACTCACCAGCGCGAAAGGCCCGTCCGCGCCCTCCACCACCAGCGCCCGCGCCGAGAGAGGATCGTGCACGCCCTCGCTCTTGCGGTCACGCGGGTTCCCGTCCATCCACACCGGGTAATCCGGCGTGATGTCGGTCTTCGCCGCTCCGGCCTTCAGATTCGACATTCGTTCTCCCTCCACTCTACTATTGCGGCCGGGATAAGTAACGTCCTGGGTGCCACGGGCCAAGGCGGAGCCTTGCCCGTGCTGCTGCGTCAGCCAGAGTGCCTCTAGTGAGGCACGGACAAGCCTGGCGGCTTGGTCCGTGGCACCCTGTTGTACATCGGGCCGACCCGGACATTACTTGCACGTGGCTCAATAACATTACCTGCACTCAAACCCACCGGTCAGGATCGGGTGTAAACAACCTTGCCGCGGATGATCGTCACGTCCACCCGCATGTTCTCGTCCGCGATGCAGATGTCGGCGTCCTTGCCCGCCTCCAGGCTGCCCTTTCGCCTGTGCGCACGGATGAGGCGCGCCGGGTTCAGCGTGGCCATCTGGACGGCCTGGCACAGGGGCAGCTCGGCCATGCGTGACATGTTGATCACGCCCTTGTTGAGCGTCAGCAGGCTGCCGGACAGCCCCAGCGTGTCCGCGGTCCTGCACGAGACGCCGTCGGAGACGACCGGCATTCCGGGCGCGAACTCGTACCTGCCCGGCGGCATTCCGGCGGTGTTTGTGCTGTCGGTGACGATCACGAGCCGGTCCACGCCCTTGGCGCGCACGGCGAGCCTCACGAGCGTCGGTGCCACGTGTATGCCGTCCATGATGAGCTCGGCGTGCAGACGGTCCTCGCACAGGATCAGGTCCGCCAGCGCCGGCCATTCGGTGCCGCCCTCCACCTCCTGCGAGCGGGGCCGCATGGCGTCGTAGAGGTGAATGACGTGGCTGGCGCCCGCATCGACCGCTTTCGCGAACACCTTCTCGTCGGCGTCCGAGTGGCCTATCGCTGCCACGACGCGATTCGCCGCCAGCCTCTTGATGAACCCGATCGCTCCCTTCAACTCCGGCGAGAGCGTGACTATCTTGACGATCCCCTTTCCCAGGCGGATCAACCGCTCCTGTGTCCTTGCCGGGGGGACGGCGAGGTGCCTTTCCGGGAACGCGCCGTATTCGGGATGGAAGTACGGTCCCTCCAGGTGCACGCCGAGGACCTGCGCGCCGTCGTACGGGTCCCGGGCAGCGGCCTTCACATCGTCGAGGGATTGTCTCAACTCCTGCTCGCCCAGGCAGCCGAGCGTCGGCAGGAACCCGGTCACGCCGTAGCGGACCAGGTTGCGCCTGATGTTCAGGACCGCCTCGACACCCTCCTTGGCGTTGGTCCCGCACATGCCGTGAATATGCGTCCCGATCAACCCTGGCAGGACCTTCTTGCCGCGCGCCGATATCCTGCGAGCCCCCTTCGGGGCGGTCACTTTCCGGGCGGGGCCGACCGCGACGATCTTCCCGCCCTCGATCACCACGCGCCCAGACCGGATGGTCTCCAGCGGTGTGATGACCTCGCCGCCGCTGATAACGAGCAGGTCGCCCTTGGCCATGGAACGGTCACCTCCCCTCGCTCACTTGCACGTGCGGCCGGCGTCCACGGGCAGGTTCACGCCCGTGATGTAGGCCGCCGCGTCGCTGGCCAGGAACACGATCGCGCCCTTCAGATCATCGTCGCCCGCCATGCGGCCGAGGCACGTGCTCTTCTCGTAGCGCCACAGGAACCCCGGCTCCTGGCCGGTGAAGTAACCGCCCGGCGAGATGGTGTTGCACCGCACCCCGCGCGCCCCGTAGTGGGCGGCCACGTACCGGGCGAAGTTGATCATGCCGGCCTTGTGGAAGAAGTAGTCCGGCGGCTGGGTCCAGTCGACTTCCTCGTAGAGCCAGTAGTCCGGCCCGACCATGCCGTAGATGGAACTGATGTTGATGATGCTGCCGCGCCCGGCCTCCCCCATCTTTTCGGCGAAGGCCCGCGTGATAAGGAACAGGCCGGTGGCGTTGACCTCCATGCTCGCTTTCCACGTCTCGACGGGATCGGTCCAGCCCTTCATCGGCCGGAGCACGGAGTTGTTCACAAGGACGTCCAATTGCCCCGCCCGATCGTAGATCGTGTCGCGAAGGGCGAGGATGGATTCTTCCTCGGCGAGGTCGAACTGAAGCGCCGTCACGTCCAGGTCCCGGGCCCGCTCCTGTTCGGCCACCTCCTCCAGGGCCGCCAGGTTGCGCGAGGCCACGAAGGTCTTTGCGCCAGCTTCCGCGACCCCCGCGACGATCTGGCGCCCGTACAGGCCCGCCCCGCCCGTCACGAGCGCGACCTTCCCTTTGAGGGAAAAGCTCTCCATCACGTTCATGTCGTCGAGTCCTTTCCGGCTGGAATCAAACCGCTCTTGGCGATGGTCTCGATCACGCCGTCGAAATACTTCCAGAGGCCGACCACGTCCGCGCAGACGTTCAGGAACCGGTAGCCCATCTCCCACATCTTCGGCACGTCCGCCGGGGCGCACACGGTGCCCGCGAACTTGCCGTGCCTCGCGGCGGCCTCGGCGATGGCCGCGCGCGCGTCCGCTATCTCCGGGGCGTCCCACTGCCCGAGCTTGCCGATGCCGTGGGAGAAGTCTCCCGGGCCGTACAGCAGCATGTCGTAGCCTGGCACGGCCGCGATCTCGTCCAGCTCTTCGAGCGGCTCGGGGTCCTCGATCTGGAACACGACGAAGCGCTCCCGGTTCGCCTGCTCGGTGTAGCTGACCGGATCGATCTTGCAGAAGAAGCCGTCGAGGTTCCCGCCGTCGATCGGGCGCCGGCCGACGGGATGGAACCGCGTCATGCGCACGACCTCGCGGGCCTGCTGCGCGCTCATGATGTGCGGCACCATGATGCCCGTCGCGTCCATCTCCAGCGGGCGGATGTAGTCGGAGTAGCTCCCCCGGCAGACGCGGACCATCGCGTCGACGTCGTGGAGCTTCGCCGCGCGCACCTGGTTCTCCAGGGGGATCCAGTCGGTCGGCACGTGCTCGTTGCAGAGCCAGATGCAGTCAAAACCGCTCGACGCCGCGATCTCGACCATGCGCGGGTCGGCGGAGTTGATCTTCGCGCTGATCGCCAGGCGCCCTTCGCGCAGCTTTCGCAGGACCCGGCTCGGCCTCATCTCCATACGATTTCTCCTCGTGCGGCTATTGCGACGCGCCCTCGGGCGCCTACGTCCTTACATCCTTTATCACGACGCTGCACCGGGCCCTGTGGCACTCGGACCTGTCGGGCATGTGCTTGAAGCCCAGGGGTTCGAGGACGCGCTTGTATAGCACGTCGCAGTGGCCGCAGTAGTCGTGGTACGGCTCGATGTGGGTCAGCTCCAGCAGGAATCCCTTCGAGGGGCAGTGGTGCATGTTGATCCGGAACTCGCCCGCCTCCTCGTCCAGCTCCATCGTAAAGTCGGCGGCCTCCTCGTTGAGCGTGTGGGTCCAGTAGAGCCAGCAGCCGCGTATGCCGTGCTCCGTCACGAGGTCGCGCAGGTTGCCCAGGAAGGTGTCGGAGAGATACTCCCAGAAGTCGACGACGGCCTCCTTGCCGCCCTCCCGCTCGAGGAACTTGAACAGCTCGGAATACGCGGCGATGAAGTCCGTGCAGGATATCATGGTCGCCTCCGATAGAACCGCACGACGGAGCGCCCCGTTTCCTCATCGTACTCGGGCATCTCCGCGGCGAACGGCGTCCCCTCGCAGAGGGCCTCGTTGACCGTTCCGGTCGTTTCGCGCCAGAGCCGGGCCACGTGGTATCCGTGCTCGCGCATGTGCATGACGGCGGGGCAGGCCTCCACCTCTATGACCAGTTCGTCGTCGGACAGCCGCGTATTGACCTTGCCGCCCTCGAGCTCGTAGATCTTCTCGAAATGCTCCTTGAGGGCTTTGAGGCCGTGTTCCTTCACTGCCTCGATGAGGGGCGCGTAGAAGGCGGCGGTGAACTGGCGGAGATACCGTTGCGCGGCCTCCTCACCGAAGTGCTCGTGCACGTACTCGACGCCCCGGCTCAGGGCCCCGTGGAAGTCCTTGTGCAGATACACATTGTCCGAGGCCCGTCTCCGCATTACTTCCTTAGGCATGGCCTTTCCCCTTCGGCGGCATCAGTACGTCGACATCCCGCTCCAGCACGTGCGCGATGGCTTTGACGCATGAGGCCGTGAGCGGGTAATCCGGGAAGTTCTTCCATGTTCGGAAGATGCCCATCTCGACCAGCAGCTTCTTCTCGCCCGAGAGCCAGCACGTGAGCTTCTTGCCGCCGTATACGGCGAACATGATGCGGGTCAGGCGTTTCTGAAGGCGCTCGACGAGGGCGAAGTCACCGGCGGTCGCGGCTGCGACGAGCATGTTGGCCAGGTAGCCGTTGAACACCCCGCCGCCGAGAAGCAGCCCGTCGTAGCCCGCCTTCATGTAGACGTCGCACTGCCACTCGTTCCCGTTCAGAAGCCGCAGGGCGGGGCGCTTGCGCCTCGCGGCCAGGGCGATCTTGCGGCGCCCGGGGTCCGAGGAGCTGTCCTTGACCAAGATGACTCTCTTCTCGGCGTAGATCTTCGCAAGGTCCGCGTTGCTCACGGCGAAGCCGTTCGGGCCCGGCCGGTCGTATATGCCCACCGGCAGGGGGCTCTTGCGGATGGCCTCCTGGTAGAGGCGCAGCGTCCTGCCGACCAGCAACGGGAATTGGAAATATGGCGGGGCGATGACGGCGATGTCGGCCCCGTTCCGTTTGGCGGCGCGAATGTTGTCCAGGATCCGGGCCGCCGAATTGTCCGTCACCTGGACGGCGATCGGCAGCCGGGCCTTCGCGCACCTGGCCACGGTGCTGACAAGTACGTGCAGGTGCTCGTCCGTAATCCACGGGCCTTCGCCGTTCGTCCCCGCCAGGAACAGCCCCTTCACGCCGAGGCGCAGGTGGTGCTCGACCATTCGCCTGACCGCCACCGTGTCCACTTTCATCCGGTCCGTGAACGGCGTCGGCGCTGCGGACCAGACGCCGGAAAGCCTTTCAGCCGCAAGTTTTGATCCCATTGTCATCCTGCCTTGAAGGGTCTGACAACCGGCCCCGTCCCTGGTTCGCGAGAGTCTATCAGATAGGGCATAATCCCACAAACCCCGCCCACTCGGCGGGGGCGCGCGCCGCCGGAACCATCGATCCGGGACGCGCTGTGGTAGAATAGCACATCCGGTGTGGTTTTCAATGGGATGCGCCCGCTTCGGCGCCGCCGCGTCCCGCGCGTTATTGACAGGCGGGCGCCGGGGCCATACATTGCTTGTCGAACGCCCGCCGCGCGGCGCGCGGCGGGCAGGATGGGCGACGGCAGGTGCAAGGCGCGCTTTCGGCGTGCGATGTCAGTGTCAGGTTTCTTCCTCTACCAGGTAGGAGGTCTTCGCCATGGCCAAGGCACAGATGCTTTCGGCACCCGCGGACGCAGCGGTCAACGCAGTGACGTTCGGCGTATGCTCGGCGGCCGATCCGCGCATCCCTCCGGAGGCGCGCGAGCGTTGCGTCAACATCGTCCGGATGGCTGCCGAGATCGTCGCGAAGGGCGTGAAGATGCCCGACGGTCGGCCCCCGAACGTCGTATGGACGGACGTGGTGATCGGCGGCGAGCGGGACGCGGACGTCGTTGCGCGGCAGTTCCGCGAGGCATGTGTCGACGCCGTGATCGTCACGCCCGACACCTGGGCGTTCCCGCAGCCAACGCTCATGAGCCTGTTCAGCCACCTTCCCAAGGACATCCCAATCAACATCACCTGCGGCAATAATGGCCCCAAGCCCGGGATGGTCTACTCCCACGGCGTGAACGGCGCGCTGGCGCAGGGCGGCCGGCTGACGACGCTGAACGTGGGCGACTGGTTGCCGACGGGCCGGAAGCCGCGGATGACGCCCGAAACGGCCGGGGCGCTCATCGACTGGTGCTACGGCGCGCTGGCGGCGGCGGGCCTGAAAGGGCGGCGCGTGGTGATCTTCGGCCATGACTCCATGGGCATCGAGACCTGCCTCGCCCACGTGATACCCACGCGCAATACCTTCGGGATCGAGATCACGCGCCTGGACATGAAGCTCCTGGCCGACATGCTGACCGGCGGCGCCTACGACAAGAAGGAGGTCAAGGCGCTGCGGGCGTGGTTCAACCGGTACGTCGGGGACCGCATCGAGCTTCGCGATGAGGTTGACGACGAGAAGTTCAACCTCTCGCTGGCGATGTACCTCATCGTTCGCGACATCATGGACGATCTGGATGCGGTCGGCGGCGGCTTCCAGAGCCAGCTCGAATGGGGCTCCGACCCCCGCTGCGTGCCGATGCCCGTGGCCGACCCGATGGAGAGCCTGTTCAACTCCACGTTCGATCACCGCGGGCGCAAGCCGGCCATGCCCTACGCGACCGAGTCCGACGCGCAGGGCGTCCTGACGATGCTGGTCATGACCTGGCTCACGGGCGGCAATCCCCCGCTGTTCATGGACTTCCGGAAGGTCTGGGAGCCCTGGGAGATCAAGCTCGCGTGCGAGAAACTCGGGGTGCCCTGCACGGGCGACGAGCCGTGGATGGAGAAGGGGTTCGTGGACGGCGAGAACTCCGGTTCCGCGAGCCTGAACTGGGCGGCCGAACCCGGCGCCTCAGTCGGCGAGTGCATGAAAGGAGTCTCGATGGGGGCGGCCGGGAGGTGGTATGAGTTCGCCGGCGGCGGGAACAACGTGCGGTTCGTCTCGCCCGGCGGCATCGAGGGCATCGCCGCCCGGCTGAGCTACAGCGACCTGACCGGCATGTTCTCGCTCCTGTGGGACGAGGCCTACAGCGTCGATCTGCCCCACGAGCTGGCCGAGGTCGTCTGCAACGCCTCGACCTACACGTGGCCGCACACGTTCCTGGTCCCCAAGTACGCGACCATGAAGGAGTACAAGCAGTACGCGCCGACCAACCATTCCCACATGACGTGGAACCTGCCGCCGGCCCGGCTGGAGCACTGGATGGACCAGACCCAGGTGCTCTCGGAGACGCCCTGGGCGGCGCGGGATGCGTGGATCGACGGCGTGGACAGGCCGCTGCCGCTGCTCTACCTCCTCAACGGCGGCGAAAACAGCACCAAGCTGAAGCTGGCCGGGAAGGCGTAGCGCGCCGGGAAATTGACAGGTGCGGCCGGAGTGGGTAACTTGCTCTGTCCGCAGCGCCCCCGTCTCGATAGAGGCGAGGACCGTCGGCCCAGTAAGAAAGGCGAAGCGATCCATGTACACGCGTTACTACTATCCGGAGATATTCGAGCAGACGCTCGACGGCATCGACCGCAGCACGCACATCATGGCGACGTATTACGTGGCCGACGAGCTGGCGGGCGAGGACTTTATCGAGCACTTCTCGCTGATTCAG
>CAZXDF010000212.1:0-5385 GCA_964639345.1 uncultured candidatus Brocadiaceae bacterium
TTCCCCTTGCTCTTGGACATCTTCTGCACCCCGTCGAGGCCCTCCAGCAGCGGGTTGGTCACGATGACCTGCGGCGCCTGGTCCATCTGGCGCTGAAGCTCCCGGCCGGCCAGGATATTGAATATCTGGTCCGTGCCGCCCAGCTCGACGTCCGCGCGCACCATCACCGAGTCATAGGCCTGCATGAGCGGGTAGAGCATCTCGTGCACGCCGACCGGGCGGCCGGCTTCGAGCCTGGTGCGGAAATCGTCGCGCTCCAGGCACCGGGCCACCGTCATCTTGGCCGCCAGTTGGATCACGTCGCCGAAGCCCATCTTGCTGAACCAATCGCCGTTCATGACCACCTCGGCCTCGTCCAGGTTCACGATCTTGCCGACCTGGTCCAGGTAGGTCTGAGCGTGCGCCATGACCTCCGCGTGGGTGAGGTGCGGGCGCATGGTGTTCTGCGCGCTGGGGTCGCCGACGGTGGCGGTATAGTCGCCGATGATGAGCACGGCATGGTGGCCGAGGTCCTGGAAGGTGCGCAGCTTGTGCAGGGGCACCGCGATGCCGATGTGGATGTCGGGCGCCGTGGGGTCCAGGCCAAACTTCACGCGGAGC
Organism: uncultured candidatus Brocadiaceae bacterium; assembly: GCA_964639345.1. Lineage (GTDB taxonomy): Bacteria > Planctomycetota > Brocadiia > SM23-32 > SM23-32 > CAZHPE01. Next base: position 601 of record CAZXDF010000212.1, read on the forward strand.
GGCCGGCCGGCGCGGATGGAGCTTTCGACCTTCTCGATCAGCTCCGTCTCCGGCACGATGTCGGCGGTGCCGCGCCGGATGCGCTGCATCTGCTCTTCGACTGAAAGCATCATATCGGGCTGTCTCCGTCGGCTGTCATTGCGCCTCAAGCGCGCTTCTCACTATGAGGATCATTCCGACACTGTTGAACAACATGTGCCCCACTATGGGGGCCCAGATGGTTCGCGTGCGCTCCATCAGCCACGTCAGCAACACGGCCAGCAGGAACGTGGGCACCAAAGCGACGAGCGCCGGCAAGTGGATGAACGCGAACAGCAGGCTGACCCCCAGCGCGGCGCTCACAGGCCCCAGGGCGGCCCGAAGCGGCAGGTAGAGCAGCCCGCGAAAAAGCACCTCCTCCACCACCGGCGCCACGACCACGGTGAGCACGACGAACATGGCCAGCTCATGGGGTCCCCCGGCAGACACGGTGTGGTGGACGCGCTCCACGATACCCTGCTCGGGCAACTTCCAGCCCAGTTTCTGAATCAGCACGTTCTGCACGGCGACCCAGACGAGTAGGACGCCCGTGCCCATCACGATCGGTGCGATCGCCTTGCGCACGGCCCGCCCCGGCTGATGAATCTCCAAGCCGAGCACACGACCGGCCCGGGCGCCCCCGCCGGCCCTGTCCTTGAGAAACGTGTAGGCCACAAGGAGAAAGAGGGCCTGCGAGCCTCCCATCTGCATGCCTGCCTTCGCCGCGTCCACCCAGGGCCCGGTATCGTCGGTCAGCGATGGGAAGCCGACTTCGGCCAATGCGGACAGAAATACACTAACCACAAGGTAAAACCCCAGCAGGGCGAAGGCGTGGTAGATGCTCCATGGGACGTGTTGCGGCGGGAAACGATCCCTGCCGGCACGGGGCAGCCCTCTGACTGCGGCAACCTCGTCGATCGCTCCGGAGGCCCCACGGTCGGACTCACCACCCGCCGCCTGGCCGGCGTTGCTCCTGGGGCCGCGGCGTGGCGACGGTTCCCCGCCTTGTCGCTGCTCCACGCTGTCCGTTTGATCGGGGCCTTCGCTGCCCATGCGCGCCTGACCTATCTGACGGTAACGAGGACGCGCCGCGAGCGCGGCCCGTCGAACTCACACAAGTATATGCCCTGCCATGTGCCCAGAGCCAGGCGGGCGTCGCTCACCGGCACCACGGTGGAGGCGCCCAAAAGGGAGGCCTTAATGTGTGCGGCGCTGTTGCCCTCCTGGTGCTCGTAGCCGTCGTCGAACGGGATCACCTTGTTTAGTGACCCAAGGATGTCACGCCTCACAGAGGGATCGGCGTTTTCGTTAATGGTGATGCCCGCAGTAGTGTGTGGAACGTGCACGCAGCAAAGCCCCTCGTTCAAGCCGCTCCGGCGCACGAAGGCCTGCACGCGGGAAGTAATATCCAGCATCTCGGTGCGCGCAGTCGTGTTGATGCTGAGTGACGCCACAGCCGCAGTCCCCTGTGCGCTGAACATAAGGGCGCAGAGCCCCCGCCGGCGACGTTATATCAGAAGTGGCCTTCGGGTTCAACGAACCCGGGCCAGGATGGGGGCTTGCAGGCAACGCGTAAGGAGGCGCGCAGGCGGCAGGATCGGCGGAACGGTGCGTGGAGACGTCAACACGCGTATCGATAGCAATGTTGCTGACAGCCCCTCAATGGGTGCCGTCGGCTGCCGAGAGGCCCGGCTTCCGCTCGTCCGGCGCCGCCGATGACGGCAGGAGCTCCTTGAGCTCTACGATGCTGCTTTCCAACTGCGATACGCGCCGGCTGACCCGGACCAGAGCGATCCCGGCCACCAGCGAAGCCACGATTATCAGCGCCCCCAGCACGAAACCCGTCGAGACGCGCCGCTCCAGTTCCGCCGACGCCGGCTCATCTTCCCCGCTCTGCGGCGCCGGGCCGTGCGTCGCAAACGGGTACTGCATGGAGCCCGGCTGCATGGCGAGATCGACCATGCGCGGACCTTCCTCATTCTCGTCTGCCGTTGCCGTCTCGCCAGTCGGCTCGTCCTCGGCCGCCGGCTCACCTCCGGGTTCTTCCAGGTCCATCATCGCCTCGCCTTCTGCCTGCTCCTGCGTTTCCTGGGCGGAAGAGGGGACCTCGATCCCAAGCTCGCCGCCATGCTCCGCGTGGGCCTCCGCTTCCGCTGCGGGTTCGCCCTCAGCTTCCGCGAATACAGCCTCCTCCAACTCATCCTGAACCACCAACTCGATCGGCAGACCGGCCTCGGCCGCCTCGTCTGACGGGGGCGGCACGGCGGGGTCCTCCTCCCGCACCTCCGGCGGCCCGGACTGCCCCCGCGCCCAGAGCTGGCGCGGAGTCACCCGTTTCTTTCTTCTCCGATACGGGTTGTCCTGTGCATCGGATGAAACCATTCTCGACACCTCCGGATCATGTCGGAAGGGACGACTCTACCTGCTATGCTGTCCGCGCCAGCCAGGGCCACTGTCCATCGGTCTCGTCGCCCGACGGTGAGGCGGGGGCCTCACGAGCCGTTTGGTCGTCGGCGTGCCCGGTGGGCTGGGGCGACGGAGTCTGCGCGACCTGCGTCGCGGCCTCCATGGCCACGGCCCTCACTGGGCACTCGGGCTGGGCGGTCGACGCGGCGCCGATCGGCGGCTCTTCCTGCGCGCGCTCCTGAGGCCCATCCGCTCTGCCGGACGCCGCCGTTTCCGTCGCCTCTGCGGCCGGAAGCGGAGGAGCGGCATCGTCCTCGACCGCCGCCGGCACTGTCACGCCAGCCATGGCCAGCACCTCGCGGGCCAGCGAACGGTAATCCTCCGTGCCGTAACATCTTGTATCATAGGCTGTTATGGGAAGCCCAAAACTCGGCGCCTCCGCCAGCCGAACGTTCTTGCGTATGACCGTTGCGAACACCCTGTCGCCGAAGTGCGTCCGGATGTCCTGAAGCACCTCAGTGGCCAGGGACGTGCGCACATCGAACATGCACGCGATGATGCCAGTGATCTCCAGGGCCGGGTTGAGCCGCGAACGCACCAGCTCGACGGTGCTCGTCAGCCGTCCGAGCCCCTGGAGGGCGAAGAACTCCGTTTGCAGCGGGATGAAAAGCTCATCCACCGCGCACATCACGTTGAGCGTCAGCAGCCCCAGCGACGGCGGACAGTCCACCAGCATGTAGTCGAACCCGTCCGTGAGCCCAGCCAGAGCGTCGCGCAGCCGGGTCTCCCGGCTCCCGGGCAACTCCGCAAGCTCCACCTCGAGCCCGGCCAAGTCGATGTGCGCCGCGATCGCGTGGAGGCCCTCCAGCGCGGTCGCCCGAACCACGTCCGACGGCCCATCCTCGCCCCGCAGGAACGTGTATACGCTCGGCTCGCGGCCTTCCGCCTCCAGGCCCAGGTGCATGGACATGTTGGCCTGGGGGTCCATGTCCACAAGGAGCACCCGATGGCCAAGTTCGGCCAGGCAAGCGCCCAGGTTCACGACCGTCGTCGTTTTACCGACGCCGCCTTTCTGGTTCAGAACGGCGATTCTTCTCATGGTTTCCGCTGATATGATGAGCGGCGGCTTCGCGCCAGGGATGCCATATATGGTCGACCCGAGGAGCGTCGAGTAAACATATTGTATGGTCAAGCGCAAAGGCGTTGAAACCCGCGGCGGCTTTTCGGTATCCTGAAGGCCCTGGAGTGCTACGGTGCGACGTGGCGCAGGGTCTAACCTGCGTTGCCGTAACTCGTAAGACAAGACAGAGTTAGATACATAGGCACGGGCCATGGCAAGAAAAGATAGGAGCAGCGGCAAGGGCAGCAAATCGTCGGCTCAGGCCTCGCTTTGGCAAGAGAAAATTTCCGGCGACGATGGCGCTGGTGCAGCGCGGCGCCGTAAGGCTTCTGCGCCCGCTCCGCCCGCCCCGTCGAAGGTCGTCCGCGCCCCGGCCGCGAAGCGCGGCGCGGCCAAGGCCGTGCGAGCCAAGGCTTCCGCCAGCGAGATGGCCAAGGACTTGCGCGAGATCAGCATCAGCGAGTTCTTCACCAAGAACCGCCATCTGCTAGGGTTTGACAACCCCAAACGTGCCCTGTTGACCACCGTAAAGGAGGCGGTTGACAACGCGCTGGATGCCTGCGAGGAGGCGGGTGAACTGCCGGAAGTCAGCGTAAAGGTCGAGGCCACCGAGCGCGAAGACCGGTTCCGCGTGATCGTGGAAGACAACGGGCCGGGCATCGTGCGGCGCCAGGTCGGCCGCATCTTCGGGAAGCTCCTCTACGGCAGCAAGTTCCACCGCCTCAAGATGAGCCGCGGCCAGCAGGGAATCGGCATCAGCGCAGCGGGCATGTACGGGCACCTGACCACCGGGCAGCCGGTCGTCATCAAGTCGAAGACCCGCAAGGAAGGCAAGGCCCACTACTTCGAGGTCGTCATCGACACCCGCAGCAACGAGCCGAAGATCCTCAAGGAGGACACGGTCGAGTGGAACGAGCACACGGGCACGTCCGTGCAGATCGAGCTTGAGGCCCAATACCAGCGGGGCAAGTGGAGCGTCGAGGAGTACCTGCGCCAGACCGCCATCGCCAACCCGCACGTGACCCTCATATACCAGCCGCCCCAGGGGAAGGTCGAACGATACGAGCGCGCCTCGGACCTGCTGCCGCACGACCCAAAGGAGATCAAACCGCACCCGCACGGGATCGAACTGGGTATGTTGATCCGGATGCTCCATGAGACCAAAGCACGCTCGCTGCTGGGGTTTCTGCACGGTGATTTCTCCCGCGTGAGCGTGGCCAATGCGAGCGAGATCTGCGAGG
>CAZXDF010000213.1:0-3155 GCA_964639345.1 uncultured candidatus Brocadiaceae bacterium
GCACCGCCTTCGCATCAGGATACCTGGCCTCCACATACTTTTTCCAAATTGCCAATCCAAAGGGCTTCATTGGAAAGTCTGGAACATGGGTTGCGTAGCACTGAATGACTTTGCCCTTGTGCAACGTCAACTCCTTACCAAAATAGAGCTGGACGGCCTTCAATGCTTCGACTGCCATCATACCAGCGCTCGGATGAGAGTGTGCATCGTTTACGGCCATAGCAGCCCGTTCGTGCAGGTGCTGGACCCTCCGAAATAGAAGGCTGCGTGGGTTTGGATGAGGTGGCAACCGCTCCACAAAGTCCTCGCCGAAGATGGTCCTGTGATTCTCAATGAGATCGAACAGGTACACCCCGAAAGCCTTGAGTCTCTGATTGCCTACTTCCTCGACGGTGGACGGTAGCTTCGCAGAACTCACCAGGACGTCGTCCCACACAAACGGGTTGTGACTGTATCCTTTGTATCTGGAAAGCTGTTGCTCAAAGCAAGCCCGAACAGCTTCGTGGGCCTTCAGCCAGACCGGGCTATTTGGATCGCCTTTCAGCACGGTATAGACGTCCACATCGCTGTTGTTCTCGATGAAATCCCCGCGGACGAGACTTCCTGCCACGGTAACACTTACGATCTGTGCTTGGAGATCGGTAGGCAGTCCTGATAGAGCAATCGCCGCTTGCTCAACCGCCTGCCAAGCTTTTCGCGCGGTCAGCATTCCATTACCTCAAAGAGGGAGCCAGCAACTCCTCGGCCTCGCCTATTCCGGAAGAAGTCCTCTGCGTCTCAGGTGTGTTCTTTTTGGAGTCGCAAGTATTCGGCACCGGTAGTCAGCCGCACGACGGCGAGGGAGGCGACGCCTTGAAGGACGGCGCGTAGGTCGGAGGCGGCGTCGCGGCCGGAGCGCGTGGGCAGCGGGCGGCCGTCCTTGTCGATGAGCAGGTGCCAGGGGTGAAGGGCGATCTGAAAAAGCCCACCCGGAAAACGGCACGCAAGTGAGGCGACGAAATCGACGTAGTCGCGGGGCTCGCGGCGCCCCTCAAGAAGCTGCCACAGGTAGCCCGTGATGACCCCGCCGGACGCGTCGCGACCCCTGCACAGGGCCAGCTCCAGCAGCGGATTGCCACCGCATTGCGGGGGTAAAGGATAGGATTTCAGGTCCCATTCGTCGCATGACGTACGGGTCAACGAGGCATCGTACAGGTATCCGAGCGCGCGCAGGGCGTCCGGCAGGTGCGCGCCCATGCGGCAGTAAGGCGCGCGGAATCCGGCGGGCGTCCGCCCGGTAATACGTGCTACAACCCCCGTCGCTGCGCGCACCGTGCGTAGGGTTTCCTCGGCCGAAAGCGGCCGGCCGGTGTCGCGGCCGGTGAAATCCTCGTGGGCGAAACCGTGGCAGGCATGCTCGACGTCCCGGCGATCGGCCAGCCGCTTCACCACCCCGCCGGCCTCGCGGTGCAGCGCGAGCAGGGCGCGGCCCGTCCAGAAGAGCGTGCACGGCCAGCCCAACTCTGCGGTCAGATCGGCCGCCGCTTCGAGCCCCTGCGCGCAGGCCTCGAAGCGCGCCTCGCCGCCCGGGCTGACCGCCTCCGGCCGGCCGTGGCACGGGCGGTTCGCGTCCGCGTCGACGTCCACGGTAAGCGCCACGTACAGGGGTTCGTCCCGCCCCCTCATGCGATTCTCCTTCGCACATGCGACGCGCGTCTCGGCTCGAAAGGCATGTCCTGACCGGGCGCGCATCGGCCATTGTACGGCCCTCGGCGGGGGGCGTCAAAGCTGGGGGTCCGGGCGCAGCCGCCGGCGGATAAGAAACCGCCCCGGGGAGCGCGAAGTCTCACGCTTGCGTTTGACACGCTCAAGAGGCGCTGCCTACAATCGGGTTTCAATCCAGCGCACAAGGGATGGAGGTTCCTGACAAGCATGGCAAAGAAGTTGGCCATCGTTGAGTCGCCGACCAAGGCCAGGACGATAGCGCGTTACCTGGGCAAGGATTTCGAGGTGAAGGCATCCGGCGGGCACATACGCGACCTGCCGGAGGACGATTTCGGCGTGGACGTGGAGCACGAGTTCGAGCCGACGTACAAGCTCATCAACAGAAGCCGCCGCACCGTCGGCAGCTTGAAGAAGATCAGCGCGAAGGTGGAGATGGTCTACCTGGCGTGCGACCCGGACCGGGAGGGCGAGGCCATCGCGTGGCATCTGAAGCACGCCCTCGGGCTGCCGGACGAGAAGGTGGTCCGCGCCACGTGTCACGAGATCACGCGCGCGGCCGTACGGGAGGCCTTCGCGAATCCGCGCGCACTGGACGAGGACCTCATCAACGCCCAGCAGACCCGCCGCATCCTGGACAGGATCGTGGGTTATCAGCTCAGCCCGCTCATCAGCAGGAAGATCCTCAGGGGCCTGAGCGCCGGGCGGGTGCAGAGCGTCGCACTGCGGCTGGTGTGCGAGCGGGAGGATGAGGTTCGGGCCTTTCAGAGCGAGGAGTACTGGACGATCGCCGCGAAGCTCCGTCGCGCCGTCGAGGGGGACGAGGCGCCGGAGGAGTTCGAGGCCGAGCTTCAGAAGCTCGACGATGAAGACCTTGGCATAGCCTCCCAGGAGCAGGCCGACGAGGCTGTGCGCCGCCTGGAGGCGAAGGCATATCGCATCCGGTCGGTCGACACGCGCACCACGCGCGCTCGCTCGGCCCCGCCGTTCATCACCAGCACGCTTCAGCAGGCCGCCAGCAGCCGGCTCGGCCTTACCACGCAGCGCGTGATGCGCATTGCGCAGCAGCTCTACGAAGGCATCGAGGTCAGCGGCCAGAGCGAGGGCCTCATCACCTACATGCGTACGGATTCGACGCGGGTCGCCCAGTCGGCGCTGGAGTCCGTGCGGGAGATGATCGGTGGGGAGTTCGGCGAGAAGTATCTCCCGGCCAAGCCCAACACCTTTCGCAGCCCGCGCGCGGCCCAGGCCGCTCACGAGGCGATCCGCCCGACCGACGTCGCCCGAACGCCGGCGAAGATCAAGCAGCACCTTTCGGCTGAACAGTTCAAGCTCTACGAGCTGATCTGGCGGCGGTTCGTGGCCAGCCAGATGATGCCGGCGACTTACGAAGTCACCTCCGTCCAGATCGAGGCGGGACCGGGACTGTTCGTCGCCAAGGGGCGAAGGCAGCT
>CAZXDF010000214.1:0-11502 GCA_964639345.1 uncultured candidatus Brocadiaceae bacterium
GTCCCACGGCCGCCTTCAGGGCGGGGGAGAAGACCGATGACCCGCTCGCCATGTATCTGAGCGACGTCTACACTATCTCGGCCAACCTCGCGGCCGTGCCCGGACTGAGCGTGCCATGCGGGTTTACGGCCGACGGGTTGCCGGTCGGGTTGCAGCTCCTGGGCAGGCCCTGGGACGAGGCCCGGCTCCTGCGCGCCGGCCACGCCTACCAGCAGCTCACCGACTGGCACACCAGGAGGCCGCCGCCAGCGCAGCAGCCCCGCACCTGATCCTTCGCCGCCCGCGGGAGGGAGGACCGACATGAAGTGGCGCCTGGACGACGGACAGATAGAGGTCGTGGACGATGCGATGGCCGAGGTGCTGCGGCAGAAGATGCCGGCGGAGCGGATGGTCATGGTCGGTAGCGCTTGGCGTTTCGCGCGGATGTGGATCGAAGGGGCCGTGCGTTCGCAGCATGGCGACTGGGAGGAAGACAGAGTCGCGGCAGAGGTCCGACGGAGGCTCAACGGTGGAACAGCTTGACGTGGCCCGTCATGTTATCGAGAGCCTCGAGTCCCTCGACATTGCCTACATGGTGGTCGGCTCGTACGGAAGCGGCGCCTGGGGCGAACCCAGGTTCACCCAGGACATCGACATCGCCGTCGCTCTCTCCCTCGACGATGTCAGGAAGCTGGTCAAAGCATTCGCGCCGTCGGAGTATTACATCAGCATGGAGGCGGCAACAGAAGCCGTTGCGCACGGGGGTCAGTTCAACCTTATCCACGGGGCTTCGGGCAGCAAAGTTGACTTCATGGTTGTGGGGCGTGATGCGTGGGGCTCCGCTCAACTGGCCAGGCGCAGGAGGATCGAGCTTCCATCGGGCCTGACGGCGTATGTAGCTGCTCCCGAGGACATCATCATCAGCAAGATGGCCTACTACCGCGAGGGGGGCTCCGAGAAGCATCTTCGCGACATAACCGGCATCCTGAAGGTGAGCGGCGAAGAGGTGGACCGGTGCTACGTCAGCCAGTGGGCGGAGGAACTCGGCCTGACGGAGATATGGCAGGCCATCCTGCGTCGCCTCGGGGAGAGAAACGACTGACCGCAGGGCATCTGCGGGCGCGCCACGGATGCAGTGTACCCGCGCACTCTCCGCTACTTGCGGAGCTTCTCCGCGAACTCCTGCACCTGCCGGCGCCAGTCGCCCTTGCGAATGACCCCCGCCTTCAGCAGAAGCTCGGCCGCCGGCTCCTTTCCGCAGAACTTGGCCATGCTTCGGGACGTCCTCCCGACGCCCACGCCGATCGCGGTCAGGAAGAACGCCACATCGTTCAGACTGTCCCTGTACCGGTTGATATACGTGCGGATCGCCGGCGGGGCCGTCGACCACACGGGGCTGCCGATGACGACGAGGTCGTAGGCGCCCGGGTCCATCCGGACCTCTCCGATCTCGGTGCATTTCTTCAGCGCGGCCTCGATGGCGCCCACCACGTACCCCAGGACCCCGCCCCTGTCTTTCCGGTCGATTATCTCTTCCATGTCGCACCCGAGCGCCTCTTGAATGGCCTCGGCAACCTTCCGCGTGTTGCCGGTCCTCGAATAGTAGACAACCAGCGTCTTCCTCTCTGCGGCCGCGCCTGGCGACGTCTCATCCGCCATGGCATTTCCCTCCTTCCAGTGACTCAGGGCTGAGGCCGAAGGCCGAGCGGCTCCCGGCTGTCGCGGTTGGTGCTGTAGGCCGTCTCGAAACGGAACTCATTCTTCAGCGGGCAGGCCTCTTTCATGCCGCTCTTTGCCAGCTCGCGGAAGGCCCCGCCGCTACGCTCGGTCAGACAGAAGTCGAAGGACTTCATGTAGCCGGGCTTCTCCCGCAGCGCCACCGTGATCTCCGCCTTGATCAGCCCGTAAAGCTCCTTCATTACGGTGAGGCCGCGCTGCTGCACGAGTTCGGCGTCGGGCTTGACGATGATGCCGATCTTCTCCTCACCGCCCGCGTCAGTGATGGCGCATACGGTGAAGTCCTCGATCGACTTGCAGCCGCGCAACGCATCATAGAGATCTTCCTCGGGGAAGACTTTCTTGCCACCCGGCAGCACGATGACGTGCTTGGCCCGGCCGATGATGTGCAGATGCCCCAGCCGGTCGCGGCGGGCGATGTCCCCGCTGCGCAGGCCGTGCTCGCAGAGGGCGCGCTCCGTGGCCTCCGGGTCCTTGTAGTAGCCAGCCATCACGTGCGGGCCGCCCGCCACCATCTCCCCCCGGCCGTCCCTGTCCGCATAGACGTTCTGGCCCGGCACGTCCACCAGGCGCACCCCCGTGCCGTCCAGGGGCAGCCCGATCGAGCCGACCTGGCGCTCGTAGTGGCGGGTGAAGATGAACTTCCACTTCGAGAACGGCTGCGCGGCTGCCACGGGCGAGAGTTCCGTCATGCCCCAGCCCTGGAGAAGCGGGATGCCGAGGGCGAAGTACTGCCGGGCGAGCGAAGGGGAAAGCCGCGCGCCGCCGCTCATGCAGAACCGAAGCTGCATCCCGCCGAACACGCGCCTATGCAGCGCGCGGAAGAGCGCCCTGCCGGCGTTGAGGCCGGTCCAGCTCTTCAGGCGCGCGCTCAGCCGCACCAGCCGGTCCATCGCTTCTAGCTTCCCCTCCCGCCTGGCCGCGCTCCGGGCGGCGTGCAGGAGCGACTCGAACATGCGCGGCACGCCGATCAGCACCGTCGGCCGCGCCGCCCGCAGCAGGTCGGCCGTCTGGCGGCTGCGCACGTCTCCCACCGGGACGCGCGCCCCGGCATAGAGCGGCGCAATCACGCTGGTCGTCAGCGGGTAGGCGTGATGGCACGGCAGCAGGGCCGGTAGGCAATCGCCCTCGCGAAACCCGAACCGCCTGATGCTCGCGCGCACGTTGAACAGGACGTTCGCATGCGTCAGCGACACGCCCTTCCTGCGGCCCGTGGTGCCGGAGGTGTACAGTATCTGTGCCACCTCATCCGGCCCGACATCCGGCCGTACCAGGGGCGCGCCGCCGCCGGATGGCCGGTGGACGACAACCCTGGCGCCGGAGTCCCGGGCGAGTGCTGCCGCGGCCTCGATGTCCTCCGGGCCGACCACGATCACGCCGGCCTCGGAGTGCCCCAGCGCGAATGCGATGTGCTCGGCCCCGCCTTGCAGATGCTCGTGCCCCAGCGGCACGGCGACCGCGCCCAGGCGCTGCACGGCCATGTAGGCCGCCACCCAGGGCTTGCCGTTGGGCATGAGGATGGCCACGTGGTCCCGGGGGCGGATGCCATCTTCGGCGAGGACCGCGGCGAAGCCGTCAGCTTCGCGCAGCAACTCGGCGTAGGTCGTGGAGAGAAGGCGGCGGCCATCCCATTCCTGCACCGCGACCGCGTCGGTGGGGGCGCCGCCCCGACTCGTCGGCTCGCCCTGCACGGTGAGGATGTCGCCGATCGTCCGGATGCGTTCTTCCTTGTCCAACCCCGCGTCCTCCCCGACTCCCACTGGCGGCGCCGCGAACCCTGGGGGATTGTAACACGAGCCTTTGAGCAGACAAAGTTCATTGCCGGCCCTGCTACAGCATCGAATAGGGGTCGACGTCCACCACCACGCTGGCCCCGGAGGGTCCGCCCAGCAACTCACGGACGGCGTCGAGAAGCTCATGGATCGCGGCGGCGGTGGGGCATTTCAGCAGGATGTGGTAGCGGTGGCGGCGCTTGATGAGCGGCATGGGGGCGGGCGCCGGGCCGAGCACCGCCGAACCGTCGTCGCGCTCCCGGCAGAGGCGCTCCAGCTCCTCGCCGAGCGTGAGCATGTAGCGCTCGACCGGTTCGAGGTGCGGCCCGGAGCACACGATGCGGGCCATGCGGGCGTACGGCGGGTAGCCGGCGCGGCGGCGCATCTGAAGCTCCTGCTCGGCGAAGCGTTCGTAGTCGTGCCCGGCCGCCGCCCGCACGCTCGGGTCGTCGGGCATGAAGGTCTGGATCACCACTTGCCCGCCCGCCTCCCCGCGGCCGGTGCGGCCGGCCACCTGGGCCAGGAGCTGGAAGGACCTCTCGCGCGAGCGGAAGTCGGGCAGGTGCAGCGTCACGTCCGCGTTCACCACGCCGACGGTCGTCACGTTCGGGAAGTCCAGGCCCTTCGCGATCATCTGCGTGCCCACCAGCACGTCGGCGCGGCGCGCGCGGAACTCCTCGAGGACCTGCTCGTGCGCGGTGCGCGTCTTCATCGTGTCGGAGTCCATGCGCACGGTGCGGCAGCCTGGCAGGAGCGCCCGGACGGTTTCCTCCACGCGCTCGGTGCCGATCCCGACGTAGCGGATGCTGTCGCCGCCGCACTCGGGGCAGCGCGCGGGAGGCCGCTCCTCGTGCCCGCAGTAATGGCAGGCCACCACGCCCAGGCGCCGGTGCCAGTTCATGGTGATCTCGCACCGCTCGCACTTGTGCACGTAGCCGCAGCGCGGGCAATAGATGTGCGGCGAGAACCCCCGCCGGTTGATGAAGAGGATCACCTGCTCCCCCTTGCCCAGGCTCTCGCGCATGCACTCTTCGAGCTTTCGACTGATCACCCGGGAGCCCTGGACGGCCCTCCTGAAGAGCTTCGCCTCCGTCTCGGGCGCCGCGGTTGTAGTGGTTGTCGCAGGCGCCGGGGTGGTCGCCCTCGTCCGCCACTCCTCGCGCATGTCCACGATCTCAACCGGCGGCAGGGGGTGCCCGCCGATGCGTCGCGGCAGCTTCACCAGCGTGTAGCGTCCAGTAAGCGCGTTGTGGTAGCTTTCCAGGCTGGGCGTAGCGGTGCCGAGCACAACCAGCGCGTCGTCGGCCTTCGCGCGCATGATGCCCACGTCGCGCGCGTGGTAGCGCGGGACGTTATCCTGCTTGAAGCTGTTCTCGTGCTCCTCGTCGACCACCAGCAGGCCCAGCGACGGCACTGGCGCGAAGATGGCCGAGCGGGCCCCGATCACAACGTCCGCCTGCCCGGCGCGGATGGCGTGCCACTGGCGCTTTCGCTCCCGGTCGGTCAGCCGGCTGTGGAGCACGGCCAGGCGTCGGAACCGGCTGCGGAAGTGGCGCACCGTCTGGGGGGTGAGGCTGATCTCCGGGACCAGAACGATGGCCTGCCGGCCCATGCGCGCGCACTCGGCGATGGTCTGGAGGTAAACCTCCGTCTTGCCGCTCGATGTGATCCCGTGCAGCAGCACGACGTCGAAGCGCCCGCGCGTCATGCGATTGGTGATGACCTGGTAGGCGTGTTGCTGCTCGGGCGTGAGAGGCCAGGGATCCTGGAGTTCGGCCTCCACATGGGTGAGAGGGTCCGCTTCGTCCTCGACCACCTCCCCCTCCACGCTGAGCGCCCCGCCTTTCTTTTCAAGTGCTTTCAGCGAGGTGCGCGAAACCCCGGCCGTCCTGACGAGCTCGGCCGCCGGCGCGTGGCCGCCCATCTGGGCGAGCGTGCGAAGGAGTTTTCCCTGGGCTGGGGAGGTGTCGAAGATGCGGTCGGCCAGCTTGAGCGCCTCCGCCGGCGAGGCGAGCAACCGCGCGACCTGCACGCGGCGGCTCTTGCGGGCGGCATGTACGGCGGCCGGGATAGCGGCGTTGAGCGCCTCGCCCAGGGCGCAGTGGTAGTAGTGCGCCATCCACTGCCCGAGCTCGAGCATCCTGGGTGTGAAGATCGGCTCCTCGTCCAGGCTGTCAAGTATGGCCCGCAGCTTGTCCGCCGGCACCTCGCTCTTCTCCTTGACGCCGACGCAGTAGCCGAGAACGTTCCTGCGCGCCCCGAAGGGCACCCTCACCCGTCCCCCTATCGGGACACGCCCCAGCAGCGCGTCCGGAATGAGGTAGTCGAACGAGCGCCTGAGCGGCAGGTTCAGGGCGACCTCGGCGATGCGGCAACGAGCATGGGGTTCGGTTGAGACCATCCAAGGTTCCCGCAAGAGAGAAACGATTCGGGCCGCGCCCGGCTCCCCATCATTCATAGTCGACGCCGGGCTCCAAGTCAAGCCTGGCGCTGACCGGGCGCCGAAGGTATACTAGGAGACGAGGGACTCTTAGCCTGAATGAGGGAGGGACAGAGATGATGAGGTGGAAGAAGGGTCTGGTGCTGGCGGTGGCGCTGGTGGCGGCGTCCGGCTGCGCGCGGTACGAAAGGAAGCCTCTGGGGTTCCGTATGCCGTCGGAGCATGCCGACAGCGCGGAGTTGGACGGGGCGCTATTCGGTGCGCGGGTGATCGACGATCGCCGTGAAGCGAAGAAGTCGTTCGGATTCGACATCATCAAGGCGGGCGTGCTGCCCGTGCAGGTGGTGATCGAGAACAACGGCCATGCGGAGCTCGAGATCGTCGCGTCGCAGACGTTCCTGGTGGACAGGGCCGGGCAGAACTGGGATGTTCTGGATCAGGCCGTGGCCCATGAACGGATCTCCGAGAAGACGGGTTGGGGCGAGGTCGCTCCCGGGGCCGGCAGGGGCACGTTCGTGGGCATTGCTGTCGGAGCCGTGGGCGGGCTGGCCGTGGGGGTCCTGACGAAGACCCACACGGGCAAGGCTGTCCTTGGCGGGGCGGCCATCGGCGCGGCAGGCGGAGCGCTCGCCGGTGGTGCAAAGGGCCTGTGGTGGGACCGTCAGAAGGTCGACAAGGACATCATGCTGGATCTGCATGCCCGGTCCCTGGCCAACAAGGGGATCAAGCCGGGACAGTTGGGCCACGGCCTGATCTTCTACGGAACCGAAGCCGACAGAGCCACCAAGCTGAAGCTGTCGGTCAGGAACACGGAGACCGGGGCCGTGCACATGCTCGATTTGTTCCTCTGATGCCGGCAGTCAAGCGGTCGGGTCTAAGGCGCTATTGCAGGACCCGCTCCGTGGGCCCGAGGCCGAGCGAGAGCGCCCGAGGGCAAGGAGGCCGAAGCAGGCGATTCAAGGGCCAGAATCGCCGATGAAGGCCGACACAGCCATTCGGCGCTCGCAGCCGGCCGAAGCCAGGATGGGGTTTTGCAGTAGCGCCTAAAACGTGCGGGCGGTCCGGATGCGCCGAGCGCCGGGTCGCCCGCTGTGCAGCGCGTAAGCGTGCGCTTTCCCTTGAAACAGGGCATAACATCCATGGGGCCCCGCGAAACCCTCCTGGCCACGAAGCATGAGATCGAGGTCGTCTTCGGCATCCGCGACGCCGTCGAGTGCGTCGAGAACGCCTTCCGGCTCTACGGCGAAGACCAGGTGCAGATGCCGCCGAAGGTCTACCTGACCTTCGAGAAGGGCGATCTGCGGTCGATGCCCGCCTACCTTCCCACGCTGGGCATTGCGGGGGTGAAGAACGTCAACGTCCACCCGCAGAATGCCGGCATTCCCACGGTCATGGCCACCATCACGCTTGTCGACCCCGAAGACGGCTTTCCGCTCGCCGTGATGGACGCGACCTACCTCACTGGCCTTCGCACGGGCGCGGCGGGCGGAGTGGCGGCAAAACACCTCGCGCGGCCCGACTCTGAGGTTGCAGGCTTCATCGGTACGGGCGCGCAGGCCCACACCCAGGCTGCTGCGCTCGCGGTGGCCCTGCCGTCGGTGCGCCGGGCGGTTGCTTTTGACATGCGGAGGGAGGCGGCCGAGCGTTTCTGCGGCTGGTGCCGGCAGGAGCTTGGCCTGGAAGCCGAGGTGGGTGCGAGTGTGGAAGAGGTGACGCGCGAGTGCGACGTGCTCACCACGACCACCCCCTCGCGCGGCGCGATCGTCATGGACGACTGGGTGCGCGGCGGCACCCACGTCAACGCCATCGGCGCGGACGCCGCCGGGAAGCAGGAGCTGGACCCCGCGATCCTGAAGCGCGCGGTGGTCGTCATCGACAACTGGGAGCAGGCATCCCACAGCGGCGAGGTCAACGTCGCGATGAAGGAAGGTCTTATCTCGCGCGCCGACATTCATGGGGACATCGGCGAGGTCGTCATCGGCCGAAAGCCCGGCCGCGAACGCCCGGACCAGGTCACCGTCTTCGATACGACGGGCCTTGCCATCCAGGACATCTGCTGCGCCGGCGAAGTCTATCGCAGGCTCAGCTCCGACCCGGGCGCCGGGGGTGCGAGGCGTTCGATAGCGTTCCTCCGATAGCGCCGGCGCGTGCCGCGCGCCGAGGGCCGCCGTGGGCGATGGAGCGCCAAGCGCAATTGTCAAGCCTTGCCCCACGCGCTATAATCCCCTCGCGCATGTGTCGCGGGCGCACGCCGTCTGCCGCCGCGAGATACACAGGAGGAGGCCGATGCCGCTGGAAAGGACGCTGGTGTTCCTGAAGCCGGACGCCGTGCAGCGCCGGCTGGCTGGGGAGATTATATCTCGCATCGAGAAACGAGGGTTTCAGATCGTCGCCATCAAGATGGTTCGGCTCTCGGAGGAGTTCGTGCGGGAGCACTACGCGGCCCACAGGGGCGAGGATTTCTACGAGCCGCTGGTTCGTTACACGGCGAGCGGCCCGGTCGTGGCGATGGTGCTGGAGGGCAAGAACGCCGTGCGCGTCACCAGGCAGATGATGGGCGAGACGTTCGGGTGCGACAGCCCGCCGGGAACGATAAGGGGTGACTTTGCGCTCAGCAACAGGTACAATCTGATCCACGGGAGCGACACCTCGCAGAGTGCCGAGGAGGAGATCGCGCGGTTCTTCCGGGAGGAGGAACTGGTGAGCCATCCGGCCGACGCGCTGCGGTGGACCTACGACATGACGGGGGATGACATCATATAGTTGTTCAGCAGGAGGTGCTGGCATGAACTGCAGATACTGGGCGCGTGTGGGGAGAACGATGCTGGGGGTCGGCGTGTTCGCCATTCTGCTGACGGCCTGCGGCGGCGGCGGGCGGGAGCTGAATATGCCGGTGCGGATGAGCCTTGGACCGCATCCTGACCTGGAGGACATCAAGCAAATGGTCAGGTCTAACTCCCAGCCGGTCGTGACGCTCACGGCGACATGCAATGCCGTTCTCGCCAACGTGGATATGAGGCCGACGAAGCAGCTGAAAATGGACGGCAACCTGTTTCTGGCGAAGCCGGGACGCATGCGCGTCGATCTTAGGCGGGCCGGTAAACTTGCCGTCAGGGTTGTCGGCGACGGCCAGAAGTATGAGACCCGCATGCCCATGCTGGGCGGTCTCCACTATTCGGGGCGCTATGGCGACCCACTGGAGAAGAAGGGCGGTCGCATCCACTTCGTGGCCGATGACGTGGAAGACGCCCTGGACATGACGACCCTCTTCGACGGCACGGTCCAGGCCCTGAGGACCTACCCCCCCCTTCTGGACGTCCACTTCCCTGACTCACCCTCAGCCCGAGAGTTGCACAGCGCGGTCTACGTCGATTCGTTGCGCGTTATGAGTGCGCCCGCGCCGCCCCTCCAGATCCTCAGCAGCCTTGCCATTGACCGACGCACCGGGCGGGTGCTTGCACTGGACAAGTTCCGCGCTGACGGGTCGCTGCGCACGCGGATATGGATCTTGAACTGGCGCACCGTCACCGGACCGGACATGCGTGAAGATGCCCCCGAGGGAATGAGTGTGGCGGTGGACGTGCCGTCCGATTTCGTGATCTACTATCCGCCGCCGCTGGAGGGGACTTCTGTGCTGATCCACCTTTCGGACATCAAGCTGAATGCGTTCGTCGACAAACAGCTTTTTGTGGTGGGGAGGGAGTAGACCGGGGCATGAGAGTCGTCGTCACCGGGGGAGCCGGCTATATCGGCAGCCACGCCGTCGTCGAGCTCATCGAGGCGGGCCACACCACCGTGGTGATCGACAATCTGGGCGCGGGACACGCGGCTGCCGTCAGGGGTTGCGAGCTAGTGCAGGCGGACCTGGAAGATGAGGAGCAGGTCTGCCGCGCTCTCAGGGCTAGCCGCGCCGAAGCGGTGATGCACTTCGCGGCCAGTGCCTACGTGGGGGAATCGGTCGAGAAGCCCGAGGCGTACTATTTCAACAACGTGGTCAACACGCTCAGGCTCCTCCGCGCCGCGCGGGGGGCGGGTGTGGAGCTGTTCGTCTTCTCCAGCTCGTGCGCCGTCTACGGCGTTCCTGCACGGGTGCCTATCACCGAGGATTTCCCCATCGGGCCCGTCAACCCTTACGGCCGGACGAAGGCGACCGTGGAGGGAATCCTCGCGGACTACGCCGCGGCCTACGGGCTGAGATATGCCTCGCTGAGGTATTTTAACGCCGCCGGCGCCGTGCCCGACGGCTCTCTGGGCGAGGACCATGACCCGGAGACCCATCTCATACCTGCCGCCATCCGGGCGGCGATGGGCCGGGGGGGGCCGCTGAAGGTGTTCGGGACGGATTACCCCACGCCCGACGGCACATGCGTTCGGGACTACGTTCACGTCCTCGACATCGGGGGCGCCCACGTGCTCGCCATGGAAGCGCTTGGGGATCGCTCGCCGCTCATCTACAACCTGGGCACGGGCCGGGGCCACTCCGTCAGGGAGGTCATCGACATGGTGCGGGATGTGACGGACATGGAGGTGCCGGAGGAGGCGGCCGGGAGGCGGCCGGGCGACCCGCCGGAGCTGGTGGGCAGCGCCGACGCCATCCGGTCCGCGCTCGGATGGCAGCCCCGCTTCCCCTCACTGCGCCGGATAGTGGAGACGGCCTGGAAGTGGCACCGCACGCATCCTGACGGATATGGCGACTGAGCCCCCTGCCTTGCCGCGGCTTGCGCGTCTGGCGGGGTGCGCCATAATAGGTGATGCGGGACCCGCGAGGTGGGGTTTTGCCGGGCTGCTTCGAACTCACGGAGCTGCTTTGATGAGGCTTCGAATCCCCCGTGGGCCGGAGGGCATTCCCGGTGCGACACGGAAGCGAATTTCTCTACCGACTAAGTCCATTTTCCGTGCGACAATCATGGAGAGGGTACAAGTGGCATTCGCAACACTATGTGAAGCCAAAGAAAACGCAACCCAGTTGACAAGGGACGTTCCGGCTAAACAAAAACTCGGTGCAGGCTGGCTCACAGTGCCTGCCAATCCATAGTCTGGCCTTTCGGAGGAATTGGGAAATGCGGAATGAATTGATCAGTGTTGTTGCCCTTGGCTGTTTCTTGGCAATCTCCGTGGGCAACTCTTCTGGAGAAGCTGAGACAGTTCTGGAGGCTCTCACATCTCCAGGCCGGGACGTCAGGTTGGACGCGAGGTTCAGGATACGGGAGGAACGAAGGAGCACGGTCAAAGGCCTGATGGAGATCGCGGGGGCGCAGGATGTCGGCGGAGATGAAGAAGCTCAAGACCAGCGCTATCTGAATTCCAAGCACCTCGCAATTGTGCTCCTCGGTGAGTTGAGGGCTCAGGAAGCGGTCCCACTGCTATGGAAGAATCTGACTTACCGTGTAAAGGTGCGGTATGGGGGAACTGAGGCCCACAGCATAGGGCGCAAATATCCCGCGGCTGGGAGTCTTGCAAAGATAGGAAAACCGGCCTCAGAGTACGTTGCCAGCCGCCTGCTGGTAACCGAAGACCCTCTGAGGCAAGAGATTAGCGTGTGGGTTCTGAGGCAGGTGGAGGGAGAGGAGCTAG
>CAZXDF010000215.1:0-4643 GCA_964639345.1 uncultured candidatus Brocadiaceae bacterium
GCCAGCAGGGCCAGGGCGGTCAGCGCCGCCGAGCCGATGGCGAAGCCCTTGCCGGTGGCGGCCGTCGTGTTGCCCAGGGCGTCCAGGGCGTCGGTGCGCTCCCGGACCTCTGGGGGCAGCTTGCTCATCTCGGCGTTGCCGCCAGCGTTGTCGGCGACCGGGCCGTATGCGTCGGTCGCCAGGGTGATCCCGAGCGTCGAGAGCATCCCGACCGCGGCGAACGCCACGCCGTAGAGGCCCATGTTCATGTCGGTGAATCCCCCCGCCACGCCGTACGACACCAGCACCGCCGCCACGACCGTCACGACTGGTATGGCGCTGGAGAGCATGCCGACGGCGATCCCCTCGATCACGGTCGGCGCCGCGCCCATCGGCGTCAACTCGGCCACGCCGCGCGCCCAGCGGTATTCGTCGGCCGTGAACCATTCCGTTGCCTGGCCGATGAGGAAGCCCGCGGCCAGACCAGTGATCGCCGAGCCGAAAATCCCCCACGGCAGCGCCGTGCGCCACACCAGCACCCCGGCCGCGGCGCCAACCAGCACCGTGGCGCCAAGGGTGCCCAGCAGCAGCGCCCTGAGCAGGTTCTTCTGCGACGCGTCCTCCTTGCACCGCACCAGGAACACGCCCACCACGCTCAGGATAATGCCGAGTCCCGCAACCGCCATCGGCGCAACTACGTAGAGGCCGCCGCCGGCCTGCCCCGCGGCCGCCATGGCCGCGCCGAGGGCCGCGGTGGCGAGGATCGATCCCACGTATGACTCGTAAAGGTCGGCTCCCATGCCGGCCACGTCGCCCACGTTGTCGCCCACGTTGTCGGCAATCGTCGCCGGGTTGCGCGGATCGTCTTCCGGGATGCCCGCCTCGAGCTTGCCCACAAGGTCCGCGCCGACGTCGGCGGCCTTGGTGTAGATGCCGCCCCCGACGCGCGCAAACAGCGCCATCATCGACGCCCCTATGCCGAAGGTCAGCATGGTCTCGGTGACGTGCTGGAGGATTTCCGCGTCTTCGAGGCCCTTGCCAAGGCCGAAGACCTGGTGCCGGTAGAGAAGCGTCAGGACAAGGTACCAGCCGGCGATGTTCAGCAGCCCGAATCCAACCACCGTCAGCCCCATCACGGCGCCGCTGCGGAACGCCACCCGCAGGCCGGCGTCGAGGCTCTTGCGCGCCATGTTCGCCGTGCGCGCCGAGGCCAGCGTCGCCGCCCGCATCCCGATCCAACCGCACAGGCCGCTGAAGAAGCCGCCCGACACGAACATGACCGGCCCCATCGGACGCATCAGCCCGCGCCACGCCAGCACGACGAAGATCGCGAACACCATGCCGAACACGATCGCCACGACCCTGTATTGCCGCGCAAGGTAGGCGTTCGCCCCTTCGCGCACGTGGCCGGCAATCCGGCGCATCGCCTCGGTGCCCTCGTCGACGGCCTTCACCTCCCTGAAGAACACCAGCGCGAACACCAGCCCAACCACCGCGCCTACCGGCGCCAGCAGCACGAGCGGGTGCACGCCGGCAAGCAGGCCCGACGATGCTACCGCAACGACCGCGACGGTCTGTGGCACTGTCAACCTCCCAACGCGTAAGGATGCCGGAACTAGCCTTGAGCCAGCAGGGCCTCGCCCCGCAACACGCAAGGAGCGGATTATACTCGCCCGCGCCTCGCCCCGCAACGCCGCTTTCCCCTGACGGCTGTCCATGGCGTAAGATTCCTGGGCATGGCGCGATATCCCGGTTGACACTCGGCGGACGCGGGAGTATAAGTCGTGGGTAGATGATAAGCAGGATTCGCTTGGCCGTGCCCGATGTACTTCGGAGGGGTCTATGGCAGACACATACAAGATGCCGACTCACTGGGATCTTATGAACCCCCTGCTTCAAGCTCTCCACGATCTTGGTGGCTCGGGGTCAATCGACGAAATCAACCAAAACGTTACGGCCTCGCTGGATCTGCCGGAGGAAATGCTTGACCAGCCACACGATCCAGAGAAGACCAGTCGTACGGAGATCGAGTACCGCCTCGCCTGGGCAAGGAACTACCTCAAGAACTACGGCATCCTTGAGAACTCATCGCGTGGTGTTTGGGCCATCCTCCCTGACAAGCAACACATCACTGCTGTTGACCCTAACTAAGTAGGCAAGCACGTTCGCGACCTGTTCCGCGCACGCAGGGCTGCGAAAGCGGTAACGCAACCGGAAGAACACGCCGACGAAGAAAGCCCGGAGGAGGGCGAGGCTTGGCGCACACAGCTTCATCGCGTCCTGACAGAGGACATCACGCCCGACGCATTTGAGCGGCTTGCGAGACGCCTGCTCAGGGAATCAGGCTTCGTCCAAGTTGAGGTTACCGGGCGGGGAGGGGATGGTGGCATTGACGGCAAAGGGATCGTGCGTGTAGCGGGGTTGCTGAGTTTCCATGTGTTCTTCCAGTGCAAGCGATATATAGGTTCCGTGACGCCTTCGCACATTCGCGACTTTCGGGGGGCTATGGCAGGGCGTGCGGACAAGGGTCTTTTCATCACAACTGGCAGCTTCACACGGGAAGCCATCCGAGAGGCCACGCGAGACGGTGCTTCGCCCATCGACCTTGTTGACGGTGAACAGCTTGCCGACAAGCTCAAGGAACTCGGGCTGGGAACAAAGACGCTAATGGTGGAAGAAGTCACGATAGACACTGACTGGTTCAAGGCGATTTAGGAGGTGCTACCATGGAGAAGCAAGCCGGCGGGTCGTCGTCGGATTGCGCGGGTTCCGTGCCCCAGGGCTGAACCTCTGAGAGGCGCACGGTCCAGGTGGTCTCGCCAGAGGGCGAGCAGTCAAAGGAGATCACCTACTTCAGGAACACGATCGGGACGGAGTATGGGCAAGTCTGAGGCGGGTCGCTACTGCAGGTCGGCGGGGTGCAGGAGCGCGGCGATCGCACGGCGGCTGGCAACCGAGTACTCAACGGCCGAGGCAATGCTGAGCGCGCACATGGTCAGCACGGCGCCGTAGTAACTGAACGCGAGCCACTCGCCCAGCCCGGGCCACCAGAGCACCCCGGCCCGCACGGCGAGGAACGCGATGATGCCGGCGCCCTGCGCGAGCGACGCCACCCGCGCGCTCAGGCGCGGCACAGCGCCCGCAGCCCCGCCCGCGGCGAGCTGGCGCATGTAGCCTTCCAGCACGTAGCAGCACATGAGCACCGTCGCCAGCAGCACGGGCCAGATGTCGCCCCGCACACTGGCGTCGGTCGCGAAGACCAGCAGAATGCCGAGGCGTCCGGCCGATCGTCCCAGCCGCACCAGGAGCCGGCGCGCGGCCTCGCCCGCCTCGAGAGTGCGGAGCACGCAGCCGGAGCACGCATTGCTTATCTCGAACGCGACCGCCAGCGCCAGGACGGCCACCGCGGCCCAATCGGCGCGGATGAGGAACAGGACGGCGAAGACGGGCGCGAACGCCAGCCGCCCGGCTATGAACGCATCCACCATCCCGGCCCGCCCACGGGCGGCGTCGGCCGAAGGGCCCTGCTCGCGCGCGCTCACCATGTGGGACAGGTAGGGATAGAGCGAGCCGACCGAGAGCAGCGCCACGCACAGCAGGAAACCATGCGCAACCCACTTCAACTCGACCTCGTATGGGCCGAGCAGTCGCGGGAGGACTTCAAGCGCGCCCACAAACACGATCACCCCGATCCCCACGCCCGCCTGAAGGCCAGTCTTCAGTTTGCCCAGCATCTTGGCCTTCATGACCACGTTCTTCGACAGCATGTAGGGCCGCAGGAAGGTGTGCATGAAAAGCTCCCGGAAGGCCACCGTAGCGAACAGCACCAGCGGCATCCAGCCCGCAGCCACGAAGCCGGCGAAAAGCCCCAGGTTCAGGAACGCGTCGGCCATCGGATCGAGCAGGCCACCCAGCGGGGAGACGATCCCGCGGCTGCGTGCGATGCGCCCGTCCAGGTAATCGGTCACCGTCCCGCCGATGAACGTCACGAGGGCGACGAGCGCCCCCCACCACGTGCCGATGAGGAACGCGGCCACCATCACGGGCACAATGACGAGGCGCGACAGTGTGAGGATCGTCGGAAGGGTCATAGCGCGGGCTGAATCTCTCCACGTGCTGAGTGCCAACGGAAGTCAAAGAGTCGAAGAGTCCAAGGGTCGAAGAGTCAAAGCCCAGCGGTGCAACCGTTATTTGACCGTGGTCCTGAACGGAGACAAACGGCTTCGCGCCCACGGAATACACGGAATGACACGGAAGACGACAGAACCCTTCTTGGTGTTCTGTTTCCCTGGGTTTCCGTGACTTCCGTGGTCAAATGTCTTTGCCGTTCTTGATGTGCCGATATCCGCGCATATCAGTATGAATCAGTTAATCAGGCCCCGCTATCTGCGTCTAATCCTCTTTGTTGTTATAGCTTCTCAGACAGAACCTGGCGGAAGGGCCTTACGGCGGGTCAGACCTTCATGATGCTGGCGGTCTTCTTCTCAAGAAGCTCGCCGATGTTGCCCTCGTACTGGCCC
Organism: uncultured candidatus Brocadiaceae bacterium; assembly: GCA_964639345.1. Lineage (GTDB taxonomy): Bacteria > Planctomycetota > Brocadiia > SM23-32 > SM23-32 > CAZHPE01. The sequence goes on from CAZXDF010000215.1 coordinate 4,500, forward strand.
GTTAGGTCCTGGACCTCGTCCTTGCAGGATGCGCAATCGTCCTCGCCGATGGCCGAGTCCTTCTTGAGCTTGTCCAGGGCCTTGTTGGCGTCGCGCCGGATGTTGCGGATGGCGACGCGCGCGTCCTCGGCCAGATCCTTGACG
>CAZXDF010000216.1:0-5326 GCA_964639345.1 uncultured candidatus Brocadiaceae bacterium
CGGCCGACTACGTCTTCCGGCTGGTCGACGTGGTGGTCAAGAAGGAGTGCCGCGCGACCGTGACATAACGGCGAGCGCGAAACAATGTTGATCCTAGAGTGACCGGTGCTTTCGTCAGTAACCGTGACAAGCCCGGCGCCGAGCACTGAATGAGTCCCTGACGCCGCCATCTTACTCCGATCAGGGCCGCGACGAAAGAGAGAAAGGCACCACGCCCCCGAAATCGAAATCCGGTATTGCACAAGCCTGCCGCAAGTTGTAGCACGGGAGAAACTCATGGGCAAGGGCGTAACGGCCAACGACGGAAGCACCCCCCAGTGACCCAGCGGCCCAGCGTTCATCAGAACTCTGCTCAAGCAGCGGGTTCCGCAGAGGCGGACGGCGAAGATCAGCTGCCGGTGGGATCTTCTTCTGAACGCGAATGCTCGCGTTGTCAGCGACCGTCAGCCGTTCTGACCAATCACCACGCCGGTTTCATTTCCCAGATATCTAGCGACCTGAGAACGGCTCGCCCTTCATCGGCGAATACTTCTACCCCGAGGTCGTCCAGCGGCGGATATATGGCCCGTGTAATGCACTCTTTGCGATCGACGTACAACTCCAACACGCACTTGTCGATTAACAGGTGTAGTCTCTGCGCCGATGTCCCATCTCCCTGTGGCAAAGGTACGTGGTAGTCGGCCCCGGCAAGGGCATCTCGGGCACCATCGAATAGGCCGGTCGGGTCAGCACCGGTCAACTGCACCTGGTCGCCGTCGCAGCGGATCTCCACGGCGCGCTGACCATCTGCCGAGCGACGGACTCTGAAGCCGTAGGCGCCCTGGCTGACGGGCTCGAACTCCGCAACGATTTCGAGCGCATCGCCCCGCACGCCATCCAGCACCCGGCCGGCGTTGTGCAACACCAGATCGCGCCACTCATGATGCCGGCCCCGCAAGGTGCGCAGCTCCTCGGCCGGCTCTTGCCGCAGGCATCCATCCACATCGAGCGACAGCACACGCGGCAGCGTCATACAGCCACACCATCCATGGCCGCCACCGGGACGCCAGCCGGCGGGCCGAACCCAGCCGAACAGGATCACGCGCCCCCTTTCGTCGCGCATGGCTTGCGGCGCGTACATGCCCATCGGGCTGCGCTCCAGTTCGCCCCGGCGGTCCGGCCGGAAAGTGAACGTGTCCTCGTCCAGTGTGCCGATCAAGTACGCTACCTGGGTAGGCGGAGGGGTGTAGGAAAAGAACAGCACCCACGCGTCCCCGAAACGAAAGAGGTTCGGACACTCGATGCACCTGATTCCGGGGTCGGGCCACTCGTACAGCACGTTCAGGAATTGCCAGCGGGTCAGCGCGTGGTCCAGCGCGCGGTAGATCGTGACGCAACCGAGTGCCTGGTCGCCGCGGTGCGCCCTGCCGCCCACGAGCATGTAATAGGCCTCGCCGTCGCGAAACACGAAAGGATCGCGCCATTCCGACACGCGAAGGTCCCCGTGTGCGGCGCCCGTCAACACGGGGTTGGCCGGATGCTTGCGCCACACGATCAAGTCCTTGTCGCCCAGGGCCGCCCACTGATCGGGCGCATCGGCCTGTCGAATGCGCTCCCCCATGGAGGTGTAGAAGATCATCGGCTGCCCGTCGCGACCGATCACGACGCTGCCGGAAGCGCAGCGTTGCTCCCCGTGCTCGGTGGAGGGCCAGATCGCCATCGGCAGGTGCTCCCACCTGACCAGGTCCGGGCTGCGCGCGTGGCCCCAGAAGATCGGCCCGCCTTTGCCTCGGCCGTGAGTGAAGGGATGAGCCTGGTAGAACATGTGAAAGTATCCGTCGTGCCGGATCAGGCCGTTCGGGTCGTTCTGATAGCCGGCCGGCGGCAGGAAGTGATACACCGGGCGCGTGGGATCGGCCATCGCCACCGGCACATCTGCCTCCACCGCCCGCATGGCGCCAGCGATCGCTTCATTCATGGTCTTCGCCACTCTCCTGCGATAGCCGCTCATGCAACACAAGGTGCTTCCGTCAGTGACTCGCCATGGCGCTGCCGAGCGCATGGCGAGCCCCTGACGCCGGCATTCTACTCCGATCAGGGTCGCGACGAAAGAGAGAAGAGCACTCGCCGCGCATGCCCGTTGCCTCACAGAAACTCCCAGACCCCCGCCCACGGGCGTTCCTCCGACGCAGGAGGATGAGACTTGGCATTGCGGAATCCTGCCGCAAGGTGTAGCATGGGAGACGCTTGTGGGCAAGCGTGTGACAGTCAGTAACGGAAGGACCTCGGCAACGGCAAGTATCGGACGTAATACGCCGCCTGCGACACAAATGGGAACTGTGGGTCCGCCGCCTTCTGGCTTTGCGATCCTCATGCGTTAAAGTTCCGCCGACGTGATGGGCAGTTAGCGATCCGTTGACTCGTCAGACAGTAGAGGGAGGCCTGAATCGATGGCTGAAAGGAACTGCTACACGGACGACTGGCAACGCACGAACCCCGACCTCGTGATCCACCTGCCCTCCACCCCGGGCGGGCCCGATGAGTACGCTGACCACCTGCACGTGGAATACGTGTCCAACGGCGATCTTCTGGCTATCTGGACCAACGGCACAGTCGAAAGCTCCTCCGACGTGTACATCTGTTTCTCGCGCAGCGAGGATGAAGGCCGCACCTGGGCGCCGCCGCAGCGGCTCGCAGAGCCGATCGCCCCCGGGATGGTGGCCGGCCTCGCCTGGCCGGTCTTCAGCAGGTCGGGTCGCATCTATGTCTTCTACAACCAGAACATTGGCATCGGCGAGGACGCCGGCCGCTGGCAGGGCGTGATCCGCTGCAAAGTCTCTGATGACGACGGACGGACCTGGGCCGATGGTGGCGTTGATATCGACTGGCGGCACACTCGTTTCGACCACCCTGACCCCAAGGTGCCGCGCAACTGCGTCGTCTGGCAGAAGCCCTTGCGCGACGCCAAGGACCGTGTCATCGCGGGCCTGTCGCGATGGAGCAGCAGGATGCGCTACCCGCGACCCATCGGCAGCCCCTTCCCCGGTAACCGCTACCACTTCGATTCGGCCTGCGAGTTGATGCGGTACGACAACATCGACGAAGGCCCCGACCCCAGGGACATTGAGATCACCTGGCTGCCCGACGAACCGGGCACCATCCGTGTCTCGCCTCAGATAGAGCCTGAGGCCTCACGCGGATACAGCCTTGCCGAAGAGCCAGCCATCGCCCTGCTGCCCGACGGCCGCCTGTGGATGAACATACGAACCGTTACCGGCCGCATCTGGTACACTGTCAGCGACGATCACGGGCATTCCTGGCGACCGCCCGAAGTGCTCCGCTACCGCGACGATGGCGCTGAAGTGCTCCACCCCAAGTCGCCCGAGCCCATCTACCGCACTGCCGACGACCGGTACCTGCTCTTCTATCACAATCACGAAGGCTACCTTGACGGCGCCACCGGCCCGTGGGACATGGACGGCCGGCGCCCGCTCTGCATGGCGGTCGGTGAGTTCCGCCCCGCCGCTCGCCAGCCGCTCTGGTTCAGCCGGCCCAAGCTGCTGTGCGACACCCAGAAGGTCGGCGTCGGCGTCACGGGCCTGTTCTGGCTGGCCATGTATGCCAGCTTCACCGAGCGCGACGGCAAGCGCATCTTTTGGTACATCGATCGCAAGCACTTCGTCCTCGGCCGCTACATCACCGACGCACTACTGGCCGACATGAAGGCGCCGACGTGACTCGAGAGAAGAGCAGGTCAATCATGCGGGTCAGTTTTCCGGAGACATTCGGCCCAAACAGACTTCGTCCTTGGTGAGTCAGCTTTGCCCCATGTGGCGCACTGCGCGTGTTCGGACATGGTCGATTCACGACGGCCCTGCTCATGGATGCCCCACGAAACCGAAGTCAAGTGTTGCAGAATCCCGGCGAGGGATGTCCTGGGTTGATGCTGCCCCCCCGGGGACGGTGACATAGCCGCGGCCCCAGACTCCTGCCCACTGGTTCAGACCGTCCAATTGCCCCCCGGGGCGTCTGAACCGCAGGCCGCACGTGGGGGAGCGATCAGCAATCGCAGTGCAAGAGAGGAAGCCCGTAGTCTTGTCGGCGATGCGCGGGGGACCTTTTTCCGCTTGGCTCCCGCCCTGGCCTGCTGTCCAACCCCTCAGAAGGACCACTTGGGCGCGTAGCCCAGGATGCGCCTGGCTTTGTCGATCGGCAACCGTCCGTCCCGGTCTTCCGGGCCGATGTGGAAGATCTCAAACCCCAGGCCGTCCTTCTCCAGCGCGAGCCGATACGCCTGCGCCACGTCCTCAAGATGCGTCCTGTTCTGGGAGCCGGTTCCCGCCGCGGCCATCCTGTCCCACTCATCGGCCGTCGTCGGGCCCGTCAGCCGAAGAATGACCGCGGGCAATCCCATCTCCCGTGCGAAGTGGCGCACGATGTCCTCCTCGAATATCTTCATCATCGTATATGGCCTGCATCCCGGGACGGGAGGGACGTCCTCGGTCACCCCATCTGTCTCGGGGGAGAAAGGCCCCGAATAGACCGACAGAGAGCTGGTGCACACGGCTCGTTTCACTCCTGCGGCAATCGCCTCCTCCAGCAGAATGTAGGTCCCTTTCACGCTCACGTCGAATCCGCGGGCATCGTTCTCGTGCGCGGAGAGGGCGAGGTGGATGATGGCATCCATGCCCTTTACGGCCTGTTTCACGTCCCGCCGGTTGGTGATGCTGCCGATGACGACCTCGCCCTCCGGGTCATGAACGGGCGCAATGTCCATCAGACGGAGGGCATATCTCCCGGCCAGCTCTTTGCGGACGCCCTTGGCCACAAGGCCGCCCGCTCCTGTAATGAGCACGTTCACATCGTTCTCCTTAGTCACTCGCGAGACGCGGTCGGGTGCGGATTAGGCAGCGGAGGGTTAAGTATAGCCGTATTTCGCGGCGGGATGAGAGGTAGAAGAGACGGGCGGAGAGGATGGGGGCGCCTTTGTGTTCGTAACCAACTACAGGCACAGACGATATGCCTGACGGTATTTGGCCGGCCGGGCTTGCATCTTCACTCACGACAATCCCCAATCATGTCATGTCAGCCTCCTCAAACAGGATCCCGGTCCGTGTTTGCACAGGTCCTACACAAAGGCCAATCCCTCGGTACTGGGACGAGCGCTCCGGCGGGACACCACGATAGAGGCATCAGCAGCCGAGGACGAGTTATTGTCAAATGTTGTGTATGGAGGTTCAGGCGGCGTCGGCTTGGTCTTCTTGTTCCGTCTGGGCGTCGGCTCGGACTCCGTCGCGGAATTCCACGCCCAGGATCACGTCCTTCAGGCAGTCTGACGCGTTCAGCC
>CAZXDF010000217.1:0-2719 GCA_964639345.1 uncultured candidatus Brocadiaceae bacterium
GCACTATCCGGCCCTTCCCTTCGCCAGCTCGACATACCGGCCGTAGCGCTCGTCCCACCGCGCGGCGTCGTGGGGTTCATATTCGACCAGCTCGGACGACTCGCGGACGACGTCGCGAATCTCCTGAGGCGAGCCGAGGAAGCCGCGGGCATAAGCCTGCACGAGAACGTTTCCCGCGACGGCCGTCTCGACCGGCCCGGCGAGAACCGGAATGCCCGTCGCATCGGCCGTGAGCCGGCACAGGAGCGTGTTGAGCGAGCCCCCGCCCACGACGTGAATGACCTCGAATCCCCGCCCGAGGATGCCCTTGAGCTGATCCAGCGCGTGCCGATAGCACAGGGCAAGGCTCTCCAGGATGCAGCGCGAAATCCCGGCCGGCCCCTCCGGCTGCGGCTGGCCAGTGCGCTCGCAGTAATCCCGGATGGCCCGGCACATGTCCTCCGGCGCGAGGAAAGCGGCGTCGTCGATGTGCACCAGGGCGCCGCCTTCGGGGGCACCCTCCGCCAGGCCGACGAGGTCGGCATACGAGTAGTCCTCGCCGCCCCGCTGCCACACGGCGCGCGCCTGCTGTAGGAGCCACAGGCCCAGGATGTTGCGACACAGGAACGTGCTCCGGAGCGTCAGTTCGTTCAGCATCCCGGCCGCCAGGGCCCCCTCGGAGGTCACAACCTCGGCCGTGAGCGCCCCCGGAACGGACCACGTGCCGGAGCTCAGGAAGGCCCAGCCACCGCCCCTGCCCGGCACGGCCGCGACGGCCGCCGCCGTGTCATGCGTACACGCTGCGATCACGGGCGCTTCCCTGAGGCCGGTTTCGCGTTTGACCGACTCGCTAAGCTCCCCCAGGACGGTCCCGGGGTCCACAAGCTCCGGCATGATGGAAAGCGGCAGGTCGAGGGCCTCGAAGACGCCTTTGTGCCATTCGCCGCTTCGCGGATCATAGAGCTGGCTGCTGACGGCCTCGGTGCGTTCGCAGCGCTTCTCGCCCGTCAGGAAGTATGCGAACAGGTCGGGCATCATGAGGAGCGTGGCGGCGGACTCGAGGATCGGACTGCGCTTCCGGCGCATGGAGAGCAGTTGGCAGACGGTATGAACGGGCGACTGGGGCAGCCCGGTTTTCTCATACAACTCTTGCGGGGCGATCCGCCGCTGCAACTCTTCCACCATGCCGTCGGTGCGCCGGTCGCGGTAGTGCACCGGGTTCTGAAGCAGCGCCCCGTCCGCCGCCAGAAGGCCGAAGTCCACGCCCCAGGTGTCGATCCCGATCCCGTCGACCGAGTCGCCGAAGCGCTCGACGTACGCCCTCATTCCCGCCAGCACGTTCCCATAGAGGCTCAGCACATCCCAGTGAAGCGTGCCGCACAACTCGACCGGCTCGTTCGGGAACCGGTGGATCTCATCGAGCGCGAGCCGGCCGCCCTCGAGCGTGCCGACGACGGCGCGCCCGCTCTCGGCCCCCAGATCGAATGCGAGAAAGCGGCGTCTCTCCATGGCTGCCAAACTCCCCTGCGGTGATCACTCCTCGAAGGTCATCTTCTTCGGGTGGAACTTGGGGGCCACGCGCAGCCAGGGGGTCTTGGGGCGTTCGATGTGGCCCCAGTGCTCCAGCGCGCGCCGCAGTTCCTTGTTCTCGGCTCGTCTCGCGTAATCGGCGATGTGCTCGTCGGACATGGTCGCGCTTATCGCCTGCTGCCAGGCCGCCGCGCCGGCCCGGTAACCGTCCGGATGCCCCAGCATCCCGCCGCCGGCCGGGACGATGATGTCCGGCCCATACTCCCCCACCAGTATGGGCATCAGTCCCGGGTAGATGCCCGCGCAAGGCATCGGCCACATGGGCTTGATGTGGCCCAGAGGCGCTAGTTTTACGTGTGCGGTGCGGATGCCTTCCTCGAGGCTCACCATGGGAATGCTGGACCAGTACGTGGGTGTGAGCATCAGATCGGCGCCGCATAGCCGGGCGAGTTTGGCGAAAACCGGCCATGCGATGGTGGGTGTGGCGGCGATCATGTGCGAGCCGTGGAACAGTATCGGCACGTTGATCGCCGGGTCCTCCGCAATCTGGCGCAGGACCGGCAGGCCGGCCGAGTAGCAGATCAGAAGGCCGCGCGCGCCGAGCTCGACGGCCCGCGCCGCCTTGTCGAAAATGCGGCGCGGCTCGTCGGTGATGCTCAGGTAGTAGATGACCCGCTTGCCGGTCTTCGTCTCGGCCTTATCCAGGGCCTCCAGCACGGCCTTGAGGCGGTCATCGTAGCTCGAGTTGTAGACGTCGCTGGTCATCTCGTCGTCCTTGATCATGTCCACCCCGCCCATCGCCGTCTCGTAGCACTGCTTGGCGAGCTGCTTGGGCGTCATGCCCATCTTCGGCTTGATGATGTGGAGTGAGAAGGGCCGCTCCTGCTCGCCTGTCAGCTCGCGAATCCCCGGCACGCCGAACTTGGGGCCCTTGAAGTTGGCCAGCAGCTTCTCCGGAATGAACACGTCCAGCAGACGCAGCCCCTTGCTGAATGCGAAGCAGTTGCCTGCGATACTCAGAAGCATCATCGGCACGTTGTCGGTCCAGGCGTCGATCGGGAAGGCGAGCTGCACCACCGCCGCGCGCTTGTACGGGCTGTCGGTGGGAACCTCGTAGTAGCCGACCATCTTGCCGCACAGCCTCTGGCGAACCTCCGGCGTATGATCCGGCACGCCCTGCCAGGTTCCCGTCGACCCCTCCAGGACCATG
>CAZXDF010000218.1:0-8697 GCA_964639345.1 uncultured candidatus Brocadiaceae bacterium
CCTTTCCGGACTATTGCCGTATGGATCCTCTCACAACTCCTGGATCAATTCTCGGGGAAGGGGTCACTCCATCACGAAGTAGAGCGGGACAGCAGAAACCTCGAACTCCTCCACGTTGCCGTCAAGGACTTGAGGCACACGACAATCCGCGTTATGAAGAACCCTTAGGCTCGCAACCTCCCGAAACATGCGCCCTCTCGCTTGCGCGCTCCTCTGGTTCCGGAGGATTTTGAGTACGCATTGCCTGCCAGATGCAGTGTCCTTGGGCACAACGATGAAAGTAGTGCCTTGCCCCCCACGGCTCAGGTCACGCTTGACCTCCCACTTCTCCTCCCACGGCTTCGGAGTTGCCATCTTTTCTTCCTCTGTGCGGACCATTGACTGTCCGGTTGCTGCACAAGACGCAGCAGCATTTCTTGCAGGGGGAAATCGTCCGCAGCCCCCTCACCCCGCGCAGTAGCGATTATCCGACTCGCCCACGTGCCTGTCAACAGCTTTCACCGGCCGACCGCCCGCCGGACACCATCCGCTACACGGTCACAACGGGCATGTCCAGAAGCCCGGCAAGCTGCGCAAGCTCGCGCCGCACGTCGCCGCGCACCGTGATGGCGTGGTGAGGCTCGCCCGCCATTATCAGACGCTCCGTGAACTCTCTGATCGGCGCATCGACCCTCACCAGCGCGTGGGCGTCGTTGATGGGGAGCGGGTCCAGATCGAGGAACTCGCCCGCGCTTATGAACATCCGCCATCCGTCGGCGTGCTCTGCGAAGTGGGCCATCGTGCAGGGACCGGGCCGGGGGACGAAGAGCGTGCTGCACCCGGTGCCCTCCAGGCCCCATTGCTCGGCGGTCGGGGTGAGCTTGACCATGTTGCCGCGCGCCTGGCCGGGGTCGCCGAACCCGTGCCCCAGCAGCAGCCATGCATTGCGCTCCACGTCGAACTCGCTCCACTCCAGGAAGAAGGGCATGTTGCCGGAGAGATGGCGAAGGATTTTCATCATGATCAGGCCGATCACGTCCCCCTCCGCCACCGCGGGAAAGCCGGCGCGGTGAAGCTCCGCCAGGCCGAGATACGGGGTCGTGCGGAGCCGTCTCTCGATGAAGTGCTGGCACAGCAGCGCCACGCCGTCGAGCCGGAACCGCTCCACCAGGCGCCTGAGGGCCACGGCGGCGCGGGCGGCGCTGAGCAGGTCGCCTTCGCCTACGCCATCGATCACGTAGGCCCGGCGCGCGTGCGCGATCATTGCCCGCACGTCGGGATCGTCCGGGCCCGCCCCTTCCCAGGTGGCCATCAGGTGTTCGATCTGAATGTTGAGCACCTCCGGCCCGAGCGCGCCCTTGACCTTCGTCTTGTCGTATTCGAAGTCGAACATGCCGCGGAACACGTGCCCCACCACGCCGAACGTCATGGTCTTGAGCCGCGTGTAGAGGGTGACCACGTCGATCCAGCGGTCGATCTTGCGATAGGCCTCCTCGTCGTGGATGCTGCCCGCGACCGCCTCGATCTGGCGCGGGCCGCCCTTCATCTTCTTGAAGCCGCACACCAGTTGCACGAGGGCCATGAGCCCGCTGTTGCGGAGCGCGCCGCCGTAGTCGTCGGCGTAGTCGAACTTATCGCGGCACTGGGATCCGAACATCAGCATCGGCACGCCGGGCAGATGCGAAAGCAACTGGTGGATGTACATGTCCGGCACGTAGGTCCGGTAGGCCAGGATGAGGACATCGATCTGCTCGTCGCGGAACCGGCGGCCGGCGGCGTCGGCCGCATCCATCGTGTCCACCAGCCCCGAGTCGACGATCTCGTGCTCCCGCGAGAGCCGCTCGCGGACCACGGCGGCGTCCTGCTCGACCTGGCCCTTGAGCGATGGATACATGCTCCAGAACTCGAAGAACCCCGTCCACAGGAGCCCGATCTTGAGCGGCTTCCCCGCCTCGATGTGGTTGGACGAGAGCAGGTCGCCGAACGTGTCGCCTTCGGCCACCTCGAACGACTTCACCTCTGGCTGATCCCGGCCTGGAGCTTCATTCGACATCGTCGCTGGCCTCCGTGGGTTATCATGTCCCTTCTCAGCGTGCGCGGCTGCTGCGCACGCCGGACGTTCTGCCAATGCTACTGTGCCATGGGAAAGAATTCCACCGAAGCCTGTCGGGGCGGACGGTGGTCGGCCTCGAATGGCGGCCATTACGCCTTTCCCGGTTGCGGGAGAGCGGGTAGAATGGGAATCGAGCACTGATCGGGGGTGAATCCCCCGGGGCTGCTGAGGCGTTCCGAGGAGTATGGGGGCATGATGCACAGATCATACGCGGTGTGTGGGGTGGCCCTGGCGGTGGTTTGCCTGGGGCTGGGGGCTGCACTGGCACAAGAGTCGGGGGGGGATGCGGGCAGCACCGACCCAGCAGTGGACCAGTTCAAACCGCGCCGGATCGGGCCGAACCGTTACATGCTCGGCCAGCTCCTCATAGACACCCGCGAGCGCACGATCCGATGTCCGGCCCTCGTCAACATACGCGAGGGCGGGCCGATCGAGCTGTTGGCCTGCCTGGAAACGGGCAGGGTGCACGAAAGCGTGCTGGTGCTCCGGGCGCGGCCGCTCCACGTCCAAATCGCGCTCCTGCTGCTGGGCCTCTCGCCGGGACGCAACCCGGCAGTTCACTACGCCGAGGGGGCGCCGGAGCTGGAGTTGGAACCCGGGGCGCTGCTCGAGCTGGCCTTGGAATGGGAGGCGCCGGCGGAAGGCAATCGCCCCGCGCGCAAAGTGGAATGCCAGGCCCACGAGCTCCTGCGCAACGTGGAAACCGGGCGCCCCACCGAGCCCATGCAGTGGGCGTTCATCGGCAGCCGGTGGCTCGACGGGCAGTTCGGCGCTGAGGTGGACGGCTCGGTCGTGGTGACCTACCACGATCCCTTCGCCGTGCTGGAGCTCGCGCACGAGGAGGTGAACGACGACATCTATTTCCACGCCGACGGGAAGGTCCTCCCGGCCCCTGGCACCCGGGCGGAACTCATCATCCAGGCGCCGCCCCTGGACGAAGCGCAGCCCGGGAGCCCCGACGCTGACGTCGGCCACGTGGCGCTGTATGCGGGATACGGCACGCCCGAGAAGGTACTCGTCTGGGGCAGGGCGCTCGAGGACGCCGCGCCGGCAGAACCCGAGGGCGGCAAGGGCTCGCGGCTCGGGAACTTGTGGCGATCGGTCAAGCTGCTGGAGACGGACGAGCTCAAGCGCAAGCCCGTCACCGTCACCTGCGCCGGCCGGCAGGCGAAGTCGACAACCGACGGCGACGGCTTCTTCCGCGTCTGGCTGCGCGCCGGAAAGAAACCGTTTCCGCTCGGAGACGTGCCGGTTACGGTCCGGGTCCACGTGTCGGAAGGGAACACGCTCAGGGCCGACGGCTCGGCCCGCGTGCGCCCGAAGGGCGGCGGGACGATCATCGTGAGCGACTTCGACGATACGCTGTGCCTGACGGGCGTGGACCACAAGGTGAGGGCCGGCTTGAGGACCCTCGTGGGTAGCTCGGGCCGGATGAAGCCGGTGAGGGGCATGGCCGGGTTCCTGCGACTGCTGGCCGACACCAGGGCTACGGGCGGGCACGCGGCCCCGGTCTTCTACGTCTCGGGGACCCCGGTGAATCTCTACCCCCGCATCACGGCTTTCCTGCGGCGGAACGGCTTTCCGGACGGCGTATTGATCCTCAGAAACTTCGGTCTCCGCTCACATGACGATTCGATCAAACTGCGCAAATACAAGCTCGAGCGCATCGAGGCCCTCATGGAGCTCTACGACGGGAGCGCGTTCGTGCTGATCGGCGACAGCGGCGGAAGTGATCCGGAAGTCTACGCCGAACTCAAGACCCGGCACCCCCAGCGAGTGAGGGCGATTCTCGTGCGGCTTGTGGACCCGGACGATGCAAAGGGGGAGCGGCTTAGGGGGATGCGCACCTTCCACGATGGGGCAGATGCGGCGATGGAGGCGCACGGAGCGGGCCTGTTCAGGACCGACCCCGGCCGGGAGGCCGACGACAACGGAAGTCAGGAGAAAGAGAATGTTGCGAAGTAGGAAAGCGTTTGTGTGCGGATGCGCTGTGCTGGCGCTCGCGTGGGGCGCCGGGGCGGACGCACCGGCGCCGGGGAGGCAAGAGACGCCCGCCGCCGAAAGGCGAGACAAGTCCCTCCTGTTGGAGAGCCGTGCGGCGGCTCGCCGGGCCATGCGGTACCTTGCCGAGGCCCAGCAGGAGGACGGCTCGTGGCGCACAGACCCCGCCATCACGGCCCTTGTGGTCACCGCGATGCTCGGCACCGGCCAGGAGGAGTTCGGCGTGCGCAGCGACACGGTCAAGCATGCGCTTCAGTATATCCGCAGCTTTGCCCGGCCGGACGGCGGCATCTTCGACAAGTTCTATCCCAACTACACCACGAGCATCTGCGCCATGGCGCTCGTGGAGGCCGGGCTCGCCGAAGACGAGGAGCTTCTTCACGGGGCGCGGCAATTCCTGCTCGGGCTCCAGGCGGACGAGGGCGAGGGCATCGCCGGGGACAACCCCGATCACGGCGGTTGGGGATACGAGAAAGGCGATGACAAGCAGGAGGGGCACCGCCCCGACCTGTCGAACACCCAGATGGCCCTCGAGGCGGTCCGCGCGCTGGAAGAAGCCGCCGAGGAGGACCGGCCGGAAGCGGATGAGGACAAGGAGCGAACGCGGACCGAGCTGGCGTACGGGATGGCGATTCAATACCTGATGCGGTGCCAGAACGATGATGGCGGCTTTATCTACCGCCCGGACGAGAGCAAGGCCGGCGAGCGGCCGGACGGGGGCCTGCGCAGCTACGGCAGCATGACCTACGCGGGCCTGAAGAGCATGGTCCACGCGCGCCTGAAGCCCGGCGATCCGCGGGTCAGGGCCGCGTTTGAGTGGGCGCGCGCGCACTGGTCGGTGACCGAGAACCCGGGCCTGGGGCAGCAGGGGCTTTACTACTACTACCAGACCATGGCCAAAGCCCTGCGGGTTTACGGGCAGGACGTGGTCGTCGACGCGCGAGGGAACCGGCACGACTGGCGAGTGGAGCTGGTTGGCCAGTTGCTCAAGGTCCAGCACGCGGACGGGTCCTGGGTGAACGAGAACGGGCGGTGGATGGAGCGCATCCCGGAGCTCGTCACCGCTTACTCCCTGCTCGCCATCGGCCACGCCACGCAGGAATGGCAGTCAGGCTCAATGACGAATGAAGAAATCCGAATGACGAATGAATGACGGAATCGGAATGACGAAACTTCGGGCGCGGAGGGCTGTTCCTGGCTCTCTTACGAGCAGCCATTCGTGAAGAATGCTGCGTTATTTCTGAACACGGCGGCGACCTGGTCCTGCGAGAGGCCCGCGCCGGCAAGGATGCGCTCGGCCTGGTCGCGTGAGGGGTAGTCGCCGGGGGCGTGGCCGTCCGAACTGAACACGAGCAACGCGCCGCGCTGGAGGGCCAGCCGCGCCACGTGGCCGTTGGTGAAGCAGTGGCCTTTGCGGCCGCTGAGCTCCAGACGCACGCCCTTCTCGGCCGCGAGAGCGACATCCTCGGGCGTGATCAGGCCCGGATGGACGAGCACGTCGGCGTCGGCTTGATCTTCCTGTTCGGGCTGGGCGTCGGCTCGGATTCCGTCGCGGAATTCCACGCCCAGGATCACGTCCTTCAGGCAGTCTGACGCGTTCAGCCGGCGCCAGCGTTCCTGTGCGCTCTTCAGTCAGCTTGAACACCATCGTCATCGCCGCCCCCCCCGCCTCTTGCCTTCCGGTAGGTCCTCCTCCCTGGTGAAGGCATCTTGCCGCGCCCTCGTTCATCCCACCTGCTTCAGCACTGACAGGCCCGCCTCAATGACGGCGTGCGCCACGCGAGGGCTATAAGGAAATATGCCGTAGAACCGTGGTGCATCCCACGCGGCGTAGTCGCCCGGTTCGTCGTAGGCGTCGGCGGTGGGAATGTAGCCCACGTTGCCGCCGCAGAAACCGAAAGTGAAGGCTGCCGCCCGGGCCTGAAAAGGCGCTGCGATCCGGCAGAAGATTTCTCCCGGAAGGCCCACGATACGGAGTTCACCTATCCTGACCGCCTGCACTGGCACGTTGTCGACCCAGGGCGAGCGTTCGCGGGCTTCACGCTCGGCCAGGGCTCGGGCACGCCACCAGCCCATGAACTCCACAATGCCGGGCGGAGGCGGTGCCGCGTGTCGGCGGCACTGCTCCTCTATCTCCTCGGCGCTTAGCACATTCAGGGGCAGGCGGATGCGTCTCTCTGCCGCCCTCAGCGGAGAAGTGGGCGAATCCGGTGCATCCTTCAGCGCCCTCAGGGCCCGGCTGCGCAGGAGCTCACCCAGGGGCTGGGGGTCACTGCTCCCCCACGCGTCCTTCACAGGCACCGGGTTGATGTCGCCGCAGAAGCCCTGGAAGATGATGGCATCCATGCCCTGCCTCTCGAGTTCCATGCAGAACGCGCCCGGCCAGTCGGCTGAGACGGCCGGAACGATGCACCGGGTGACAGCGTGGCATGCGTACGAGGCCAGGCAGATCGAGCGCCCGACGCGGCGGAAGATTGCCGAGTTCAGAACCGCGTCAATCGGCTCGAAGCTCATGTTGCGGCGGTTGTAGCCGATTGGCTCGATGGTCCGCCTGACGAACCATAGTTGCGCCTCCTGTTGGTCTTCTGCGGCCGCCACTGCTGCCGAGCGGATAGCCTCCTCTACCGTTTCCAGATAGGCCGGATCAATCTCTCCCAGCCCCTCCAGCGGTTGCGATGCGGGCGCGCAGTGCGTATGCGTGCAGGCCAGCAATACGCTTGCAGGGGGGACGCCAAGATCATCGGCGACCGAACGTCGCAGGCGGTCTGAGAACTCAACCGCAAAACCCAGCAGGTCGCACGAGATGAGGACGAGCTGGTCCCGGCCCTGCTGAAGCGCCACACACCGCACGCAGATGTCGTCCAGTACCTCGTCGGCCCGACGGTCAAGGTAGTAGCCGTATCCCGAGAGCTCTGTGCCTAGAGGAGGCGTGATGCACCGCCGCGCAAAGCCGACCATCAGCGCGTCGCCGCTCATAGCAGCTCCTTGCGGTGGTCACGGACCTTTCGTATGGCGGCGATTATGTCCTGCATGTCCCCCTCGTCGCCGAGGAGTACAGGATGGCCGATCCAGACGGCCTCCCGGCAGAGCCTCTCCGCACCCGGACAGTTGACCTGCGTGTAATCCACGGCCTCACCGTAGAACGGGCAGGACCACGGGCAGAAGCCCGGCCCCTGCTCCTTCGCCCGCTGGAAGAGCGGATTGCGGTAGAGCGGGTGCGGGTATTCGTGCCCGGCAGGGATGCCCTCAGCAACCAGGGTCTCGATAAAGCGGTCTCGGGTGACGCCGTCCCAGGCATCCGGCGCAAAGAGGAAGTTGTACATGTGGTAGCTGCGCCGGGTGACACGTGAGTCGCTGCGCATCGGGGCAAGGCCCGGCACGTCGCGAAGCGCCTCGTCGAGCAAGGCCGCGTTATCCTGGCGCTTGAGGGTCTGCTGCTCAAGGCGGGTCAGCTGGCCCAGAAGGATGGCGGCCTGGAGCTCGGTCATCCGGTAGTTGGTGCCGGGCGTGAAGTGGTCGTAGAAGCCCTTGCCGCTTTCCCGTCCGTAATTCGCATAGTTGGCGGCAGCGGTGGCGATGTCTTCGTCGTCGCTGAGCAGAATGCCGCCCTCCCCTGAGGTGATGTTCTTGCTGATCTGGAAGCTGAAGCCGCCGCAGTGCCCAAGCGCGCCGGTGCCTTTCCCCTTCCACTTGCTCCCCCAGCTATGGCAGGCATCCTCGACGATCTTGAGGCCATGTTCTACTGCCAGCACCGCGAGGGCGTCCATATCCACGGGCAGCCCTGCGAAATGCACGGGCATTATTGCCTTCGTGCGCGGGGTGATCTTCCGTGCAACGTCGGCCAGGTCCAGGTTTGCGGTATCGACTTCGACGTCCGCGAAGACAGGAATTGCGTTGACCTGGAGGACGCTATTGGGCGTGGCCACGAAGGTGTAGGCAGGCACGATGACCTCGTCGCCTGGTCCGATTCCGCAGGCGAACAGGCCCATCTCGAGGGATGCCGAACCCGTGGCGCATGCGGCCCCGAATCGGGCGTCCTGGAACTGCGCGAACGCCTGCTCGAACTCGTGCACCTTCTCTCCGAACCACCACTTGCCGCTGTCGAAGACCGAAAGCAGGCCTTCGCGCTCCTCGGGCCCTATTACGGGCCACTGGGGGAACGGTGCCGTCCGGACGGGCTCACCGCCCGCTAATGCAAGTTTGGCCATCTTGAATCCTCATCGGTAAACGTCTCACGGGGTACGCTTATGCACGACTGCCGCTGCTCCCGCATGGCGTCGATCTTTCCCAGATGACACTTGTCAACCAAAACCCGTTCGGCCGACGATGCAGTGTACCCGCGCAACAGGGAGTACTCAAGCTTTCTTGCGCTTTCTGCCCCGCCCATTGCAGAGCCCTCCCATGCTCTACTCTCACCGCACCTCAGCTAACGCAATGCGTTCGGTCCTCATGACCCGCATGTCCCGATTCAGGGGATCCAGATACCGTTCGTGATAGCGACCCCTTCCCGCTTTCTGTGCCAGTTGCTCTGAGGGAATCGGATGGGGTTGCCTCGCTGGCTGGTCCGGAGGGAGGGGCGGAGCCCCGACCGGAGGACCAGCCGA
>CAZXDF010000219.1:0-3920 GCA_964639345.1 uncultured candidatus Brocadiaceae bacterium
AGTCGTCGTACGCCCTTGAGCCAGCAAACAGGCCCGCTGAGAGTGCCGAATTCGGGCTTCTCAGCCAGCCGAAGAAAGCCCGGATGCGCAAGAAGCCACTTTAGCCACGGGCTGATAGGGACCGAAAGTCAACCCTGAAAAACTCTCCCCGAACGCGACAGGCGCCGGAAGTCTCCCGGCGATCCCTAGGCGCTGCTGCAAAACCCCATCCTGGCTTCGGCCCACGGAGCGGGTTCTGCAATAGCGCCTTAGTCTGACAGCGACTCGGACCTGCTCAAGGCTTCGCGCGAGGCATCGCTCTCGCCGGCCGCCTCAAGACTCAGCCCCAGCGCCCGCCACGCATCCGGTGAGCCGCGCTTGAGTCTCACCGCTTGCCGGGCTGCCTCCAGCGCCTCCGTAACCAGGCCCTCTGCGGCTGCCTCGTCCGCGGCGGCCATCTTCAGCAGGCAGCGGGCCTTCAGCGTCCAGGCCGTCCAACAGGTCGGGTCGGCCTCAAGCACGCCGTCGACCTCTGCCAGGATGCTCTGCGGCGGCGAATCGCTGAGCCTGCGCTCGAAAACGGCGGGGTTCGAAAGGTCAAGCAGGCCCCCGTCTCCGAACTGCTCCAGTCGGGTCTTCTCGCTGACGGCCACGATCGCTTGGTCGTCCCAGTAGACGCAGTGCCACTCGCCGCCGGTGAAGAAGTGAGAGCTGTCGCGCTCGCGGTAGCGGATGAGGATGGCCGCCACGTCGTACTTGGCCAGCACCCCCCGCCACCCTTCCTCGCCCCGCGCAACGGTCATGGCCTCGCCGATGATATCGTCCCGGTAGACCAGGCAGCGCCCGTCGATGAAGACCTTCTTTTCCGGCCCGAAACGCCCTATCAGGTAGCCGCCCCATTCGTAGACGTTGTAGAGATTGCCCGGGATGGGCGAGCGCTCGAGGTAGTCGCAGGCCCGAACGGGCAGGCGCGCTTCATGCACCCCGAACCCGAACTTGGAAGCACCGAGCACGTGCTGCCCGCCCAGCACCAGCGCCAGCACTCCTGCCAGCACGAGGTAGGGCCGCTCCCTTCGCTCGGCGTCGGCGCTCCCGGCCTCTTCGCCGCCCTCAGCGGCGCCGCGCGCGCTGGTGAGGTGGTACCCCAGCACGGGCGCCGCCAGGAGCATCGGCCAGGCCAGGTTCCGCACCGAACTGAAGGCCAGCAGCCCGAATCCGGCCATCAGCAGCAGGTCGGCGCAGAGCGGCCCGAACTCCCTCCTCAGCGTGCCGTTGCTCGCACGCCGCCACGCGCTGGCGGCGAACAGACAGACGCTCAGAATCATCACCGACCAGAAGACCTCATAGCCGCTCGCCCACGGGAGGGGCTGCCATTCCTGAATCTCGCGCACGAGCTTCACCTGGGCCATCAGGCGGAACGGGTAGGTCAGCACGCCGGGGCCGTAGGGCGTCACTATTCCGGCGGCCAAGCTTGCCACGCCCACCACCAGCAGCACCCTGAACCGCGCGCCCCGTTCGTGGCGCAGCAGCTCGCGCAGCCAAGGCCGCTCCTCCCGCCCGGCGACCACTCCCGCGATCTCGCCCGCGCCGAACGCGCCCAGAACCAGCAGGCCGGTGATGAAGCCCCCGTGCAGATTGGCCCACAGCAAGGTGAGCGCGGGCAGCAGGATCAGCCGCCCACCGTCGCCCCAGAGATACCGCCCCTCGGCGCTGAAGCGCCGTGCCAACCCCTCGGAGGGCGGGGCCGGAGCGCGCCGCGAAGCCCCCTGGAGCAACAGGTAGAAGACGCCGAAGAGCAGGAACGAGAACAGATACGGCCGCATGAGCGCCCGCCACTGGAGCTGAAAACACGCAGCCAGAACGAACACGCACGCCAGCCCCGTGCCAACGCCCCTGCGCCGCGCCGCAACCAACATCAGCACCAGGCTCGCGGTCATGAGCGCCGTGCGCAGCAGGATGAGCCCCGTCGTGCCCGCCGCGCGGTCCACCAGGTGCATCGCCACGCCCGAAAGCCACGAGTGATAAGTCCAAGGCCTGCCCTGCGCCGTGTACGAAAAGGTGTCCGCGCGCGGCACCGAATGCGTCCGCAGGATCTCGCCTCCTGCCTTCAGGTGCCACCAGAGATCAAAGGCCGTCAGGCGTGAGACGAACATCACGGCGACCATCAGGAAGGTCACAAAGAGGACCGCGCGTCGAAGCGTCACGGTGCCGGTAAGGGGCTGCTTCACGGCGGCGCCTCCCGTTGGCCGGGGCTCATGGGCATGGCGTCGAGGCGCGGGGGAGCGTCCCTGGGAGTGAGGCGCATGGATGCGCCCGAACGGTAGCCCGTGAGGGTGAGCGAGGTATCGGAGAGTTCCATCGTCATCGCCCCGTGCGCCGCGGTTGTCCACAGCGGCACCCCCATCCGGCGCAGCAACTCCTCCGTCTTCTCGTTCACCGGGCCCTCGCAACTGGCAATGGCAACCCTGGGCCTGAAGCCCTCGATGGCCTCCCGCAGCCCGTCCGTCCATGCTCCGTGGTGGGGCAGCAGCAGCACGTCGACGTCGACCGACGGGCCGTAATCCGCCGCGAGCCGCCGCAGCGCGTGCACCTGGACGTCGCCCGTCATCAGCATCCGCCACGGCCCGTATTTGCAGAGCATCACGAGCGAGCGCTCGTTGTCCGTCATCGTGGGCTCGCCGAGGAACCTGTCGTCAGGATGCAGCGCCACGCACTCCAGGCCGTCGCCGCCTATCACGTCGCCCTCCCGCATGAGCGTTCGCATCAGGTCGAGCCGCCCCAGGGCCTCGTCCAGGTCCAGCTCCGAATGCGGCGCTGCAACAGGGGGAATAACCGCTCGCCCGATCCGGAACCGACGCGCCAGGTACGGAATGAAACTGCAATGGTCGAAGTCCCGGTGCGAGACCGCCAACACCTGCACCCTTCGCGCCCGCGCGTCCCAGAGGATCTCCGCCACTGCTTCCGCGCTGCGCCAGGATACGGCGCCCGCATCATACAGTATCACCGGCCCGGAAGGTAAGCGCAGCACCACGCACTGGCCGTGGCCCACGTCGGCGACGACGACGTTCAGGCGGTCGGTCCTTCGGCCCGCGGCCTCCATGCCCAGGTAGCCGCCGCCCAGCGCCACCACGCCCGCGAGGAAGAGCACGCGTGCCCAGAGCACCCGTGCCCCGCGCACCCGCGTCCGGAGGACCCACACGCTCAACACGGCGTAAAAGCCCACCACCCACCACAGCGGCGGCCCGGCCCCGTGCAGCACGAAGCCCGGGAGCATGCTGCCCGCCAGTAGCACGTCCTCGATGCACCCGCTCAAGAATCCCCCGAGCGCAACGAACACCCCAGTCAGCAGCCCTCCTAGAAATGCCGAGGCCGCCAGCAGGAAGCTGCTGAGCGTCAGCAGCAGCACCAGGGGCCAGATGAGGAGGTTCAGCAGCGGCGCGAGCAGCGACAGCCGGTTGAAGTGGTAGGCCGTGACGGGCGCCACCGCCACCCAGATGCAGGCCGACAGCAGCAGGTAGTGCCGCACGTAACGCGAGAGGTCCGCCGCCACGGTCCTTTCGCCGGGCGCCTCGAGCCGCCGCACCAGGTCCTCCCATGGCCAGAGTATGGGTGCCAGGGAGCGGTAGAGGTAGAGGATGGCCCAGACCGCCAGGAACGAAAGCTGAAACCCCACGGAGAAAAGTTGTTGGGGGCTGGCGACAAGTATGATCAGGGCGGCGCCCGCCAACCCCGACACGGGATCGCTCCGGCGCCCGAGAAGGGGCGCGGCCGCCGCCAGCGTCAGCATCAGGGCCGCCCGCAGGGCCGCCGTGTGGAGGCCCGTGAAGCCGGCGTAGAGCCACACGGACGCGATCAGCACCACCAGCCGCGCCCGCACAGGCATGCGAAAACGCAGCAGCAAGACCCATACGAACGCCGCAAGAATGCCCACGTGGAGACCG
>CAZXDF010000220.1:0-3195 GCA_964639345.1 uncultured candidatus Brocadiaceae bacterium
GAGGCCTTCACCAGGACGCTCGCGGCCGAGGTGGGCCAATACGGCATCACGGTCAACACCGTCAGCCCGGGGGCCACCGAGAGCCCGCGCTTCCGCGCGCGATCCGAAGAGATCCGTAAGGCCCACCGGGCGATGATCCCCCTGGACCGCTTCGCCGAGCCGGAGGAGATCGCCCAGGCGGTTGTCTTCCTCGCCAGCGACCAGGCCAACTACATCACCGGAGCCGCCATCGACGTGGACGGGGGCTTCTCGAATTTCATGCCCTGCAAGAAGAGCCCGCCGTAGCCCTGAGGAAAAGGAATAGGCATGAGCACAAAGCGAATCGTGGCCACCGCGCCGATCGACGATACGGCCACCGATATCCTCCAGCAGATCGCACCGGTCGAAACCTCCCCCTCCCCGGACGAAGAGACGCTGCTGGGATTCTGCGAGGGGACGATTGTGTTCATCAGCCGCGGGGCCGGGGCCGTCACCGGCAGGATGATCGCGGCGAGTCCCGACCTGAAGGTCATCGGCCGGCCGGGAGCGGGCTACGACACGGTTGACGTCGCCGCGGCCACTGAGCGCGGGATTCCGGTGGTCTACGCCCCGGTCAGCGCCTTTGCGGTGGCGGAAGGGGCGCTCGCCCTCCTGATGACGCTGGTCAAGCGCATCCCGGAATGCGACGCGATCCTCAAGGGCGGACGATGGAAAGAACGCTACCACTTCAAGACGGGCGATATGACGGGCCACACGCTCGGCATCGTCGGTCTCGGACGCATCGGCTCCCGCCTCGCCGAGCTGGTTCGCCCGTTTGAGATGACCGTGTTGGCATCCGACCCCTACGCGTCCGCCGAGCAGGCCGAGGCGCTCGGCGCTGAGCTTGTCGGGTTGGAGGAGCTGCTTTCCCGGTCCGACTACGTGTCGCTGCACGTGCCGTTGAACGATGAGACGCGGGGGTTGATCAACGCCTCGCGCATTGCACGCATGAAGCGGGGCGCCCTGCTGATCAACACCGCTCGGGGGGGTATCATAGGTGGTCTTGACGTGCTGGCCGATGCCCTCGATGGCGGCCGCCTCGCCGCCGTGGGTCTGGACGTGTTTCCCGGGGAGCCCCCGGACGCTTCCCACCGGATCTTCAAGGACGCACGCTGTGTCTGCGCGCCCCATGTGCTGGGCGTGAGCACACTCGCCATGCACAGGATCTACACGACCATGGCGAACGGCGTCGTCGCCGTACTGCGGGGCGGAGAACCCGAGTTCTGCGTCAACCCGGAGACCCTCGGTTGACCGGCGAGATCATCGACGGCTACAGCCACTGCGGCGTCAGCAAGTATCGCCCCATTGAAGACGTGCGCCGCGTTATGGAGCGCTTCGGCGTGGCGCGCGCGGTCCTCGTTCAGCACCTGGGAGAATACGATAACAGTTACATCGAGGGAATAGTCGCGGCAGAGCCCGATCGCTTCGCGGGCGTGTTCACCATAGACACGGAAGCGGCCGATGCCCGGGAATCCCTCGCGCGATGGGCCGGGCAAGGGGTGTTCCGCGGCATCCGACTGCTGGCCCGGACCATCGAGGCCTGCCCCGAGCTTTGGGAGCAAGCCGCCGACCTGGGCCTCAACATTGTTGTCTACGAAGAGCCCGCGGTTTCCCTTTATGTGGATTCCCTGGCCGACTTCCTGGATCGGCACCCCCGAGGCCGCCTCATCCTGTCGCACTTCGGCGTGCTGGTCCGCAGCGAGTCCCCCCGGTTCGGAAGCTGGGATCGCATCCTGTCGCTGGCGGACTGTGCGAACGCGTTCATGCAGGTCTCCGGGATGCACATGTTCGCGCCGTACCCCTACGCGGAACTCGTCCCGGTCGTGCGACGGGCGCTGAGTTCATTCGGGCCCAGGCGCCTGCTCTACGGCAGCAACTACCCGGTCGTGGGAGAGGATTCCGTCTACGGGCAGGAACTGGATCTGCTGCTTAAGGGCCAATTCGGCATACCTGCTGATACGGTGGAGGACGTGGTGGGGCGCACCGCTCGCGAGCTCTGGTTTGATAACGATTCCGCACACTGAAGGGGAGGACCACCGTGACTGATCGGCTGAAAGAACTCCTCGACGAGAACCGCATTCTCTTCGGCATTCTCTCCCGAGACCCGACCATCGCCGACATGGAGATCATCGCCCAGGCCGGCTATCACGTGGTCTGGCTCGACATGGAGCACACGTCCCTTTCGGCGGAGAGGGCCACGGAGCTGTGCCGCTTCATCACCCACCTCGGCATGGTTCCCCTGGTGCGGATCGTCGAGCTGGCGCGCAGCCACGTGCAGGTCCTTCTGGACGGCGGCTTCCAGATCATGCTCTTGCCGGGCGTCGCCAAGGCCGGCCAGGCGGCCGAGTTCGTGCGGCTGGGCAAGTTCCCCCCGCTAGGCCAGCGCGGGATCTCAAGTTGCAGCCCCGCCATCGGCTACTCCATCGGTGCGGACCAGCGGGGAAAGGTTGAAGCGCTTGACGGGGCCACGCACCTGATGGTGCAGATCGAGAGCGACGAGGGGCTGGAGAATATCGAGTCGATCTGCGCCGTCGAGGGCATCGATCTCGTCACGGTTGGGCCGCTCGACTGGAAGTTCGATTCGCAGGCGTTCGGCCCGCAGGCCGACGCGGAGATGGCCCGAAAGGTCGAGAGGGTCTTCTCAGTCGCCTCTGCTGCGGGCAAGGTCACGTCAATGGTCGCGCGGGACGAGCAGCAGGCCGCGCGGTATGCGCTGATGGGGGTGCGAATCCTGTTCGCCGGCGTCGACATCGCGCTGAAAGCCCGCGCCTACGGCGAGGCAATCGCCCCCTTGCAGGCCGCGGCGCGAAAATGAACACGCCCGGGTCTGCGATGCCTCCGGAATCCCGTTTCCATAATGTGGCGTACGGCGCGAAAGCGAACCAGTCAAGCCGACCTCATACGCGGCCGCGGCTGCAGCAGCCCACACCATTAAGGAGGTGTTGTGATGATCGATCTGAACAAGTACCGCATCATCGATCTGACGGAGGAGGTCCTTCCCGGCGAACTCAAGACAGATGGACGCTATCTGCACGGGGAACCCGCCGGGGGAAGGCCGGTCGAGCTCCAGGAGTTCACTGCCTTCGGGGCGCGGATGCACTTCATTCAAGGCCAGACCCATACCGGCACCCACGTCGAGGCGCCCTATACGTATTCCGATACCGGAACGGACCTCGG
>CAZXDF010000221.1:0-5377 GCA_964639345.1 uncultured candidatus Brocadiaceae bacterium
CGAGGTAGAAGACATCCTTGGTCGTGCGGCAGCCGAAAAAGAGCCAGCACGAGCGGTCCGGCCAGCGGCTGTAGAGCGTGAGGATGATGTTCCTCATCGGCGCCATCCCGCAGCCACCGCCCACGCAGATGATCTCGGCCTCCGGCTCCTCGTTGAGGCGGAACTCGCCGAACGGACCGGTGAAGGTCACCGGGTCGTCGACTTTCAAGTTGTGCAGATAGGTAGAGCCGATGCCTCCGGGGACAAGGCGCACTATAAGCCGGACCGAGTCGGTTTCGTAAGCGGGCGTACTGATCGAGTAGGCCCGGAAGACCGGCCCGTCCGGCGATGGGGCCTGGACCTGCACGTACTGGCCGGGGCGTTGCGATATCTCCACCGGATCGGTCAGGGCGAAAACGATTTCCTTGATGTCATGGGTCAGCTCCCGGGTGCTGCGCACGGATGCAAGGAAGAGCTTGACGTCGAGCAGGTCCTCGGGAATCCGCGCTGCGATGTCCGCACGCACCTTCACCTGGCAGGCCAGCCGGGTGCCGCCTCGCACTTCCTTGCGCGTCAGATACGGCGTCTCGGTCGGAAGGACCGGGCCGCCGCCCGATAGCACCGTCACCTTGCAGTAGGCACAGGAGCCCCTGCCGCCGCAGGCGGAGGGGATGAATATCTCCGAGCCGTAAAGGGCCGAAAGCAGGTTTTGACCGCCCTCCACATCCACCGTGCGCGCTCCGCCGTTGATGTCGATCTGGCACACGCCGTAGTTCACCAGCAGCCGCTCTGCCAGCACGAGCGCCCCGGCAAGGGCGAGGAAAAGGCCGGCCAGCACGATGACGGGCAGGAAGATAAGGGCCATGCTCATTGGCTCACCTTACGAGGTAACTGAAGATCGCAACGGCGTCAACCAGAACGTACAGAAGGATCGCCCTGCGTATGACCTGAATGAAGCGCGCCGGCTTCTCGCACTCCCTCAGGGCCAGCACGGCGCTGTGCAGCGCCAAGGGCGCGAAGAGAAAAGCCAGCCCCAGAAGCGGCGGGAACCACCCGCACACGACACCTGCGCCTATCAGGGCGAAGCACATGGCCGTCGCCAGCAGGTAGAGGCGCGTCGCGCCGCGCCGGCCCATCCTGACCACTATGTTTCGCTTCCCCACGAGGCTGTCTCCGCGGTAGTCCGGCACCTCGTTCGCCAGCGCCAGGGCGAGGATGAGCAGTGCCGGCAGGGCGGATGCGAGCAGCGCGGCCGGACTCAGCCGGCGCGTCTGGAGCCAGAAGGCCCCCAGCACCAGGCCCGGCCCGTAGGAGATGGCGATGACCAGCTCTCCCAGGCCGCGGTAGGACAGGTGCACCGGCGGCATGAGGTAGGACAGGGCCGCCGCTGCGCCGAAGAGCGCAAAATACACGACCGGCCAACCCCGCAGGAACGCCAGGTAGATGCCGGCCACTCCGGCCAACGCGAAGCCGCCCAGGCCGACGGGAAGGTGCCAGGAAACCTGCGCGCGCTCGGGCGAGGCGAAAACCCTGTCGCCGCCTATCCTGGAGTCGAAATACTCGTTCATCCCTTCTATCCCGACGCCGACGAACAACACGCCCATCAGCCCTATCAACAGCAGCGACCAGTCCAACTCGCCCACGCTCCGGCGGGCCACCGCTGCCCCGAGCAGATACGGCAACGCTCCCGCCAACAGAAAGAACCGATAGCGAACGGCCCCGCACGCGGCGCCGATCAAGCCGAAAGGGGAGGCGCTGGAGGCGCCGGCCTCAGCGCCGCCGCATCCGGCGCGCAGCGCAAACTCCGGCCCATGTGAGGGCCCGATCAGAGTTCTCGCCATCGGTTAGACTCCGCTAGAAGCACAGGCTCCTCGATCACCCTGCGGGCGAACTCTATGACCTGCTCGTCCTTCCAGGCCTTCTTGTAGTTCGCCCATACCTGCGCAAGCGGCGTGGTCTTCAGGTCGCCGCAGATAAAGGGCAGTGGCCCGATCAGCTTCGCCTTGCCGTTGGGAAGCACCAGCAGGCTGGCAGCCGGCGACTCGAGCCGGTAGCGAAGCTCCTCGACGACGTCATAGGGGTAGAAGTAGACCTTCATGCGGCCGTGGTATTTCTCCGCCTTCGCCTTCAGCGCCTCGAAGAACACGCCGTACTGCTCCTCCGAAGGGCAGAGCTTCTCCCAGTTCTGGGCCGCGCGGCCGATGCGCATCACCTTGCCCGTGTAGAAGCCGCCTGCCCCGAGCGAGGCGGCCAGCTCGACGGCCTCGCTAACCTCGTGAATGTTGGAGCGCGTGGGCACGAACACGATTTCCAGGTTCACGCCCTGCGCCCGGAGCAACTCGCACGCCCTGAGAACCTTGCCGTAGTCCCCCAGCTCCCGCAGCGCCTCGTGAGCCTTCGCCGTGGCCCCGTCGAGGCTTATCTGAACGGAGCGGAACTTCAGCGCACCGAGACGTTCAGCGACCGCCGGCCCTATCATCTCGCCGTTGGTCTCCACCTTGAGGCTCACCTCGCCCCCTCGCAGGTAGTCGCTGACGTCCCAGAACTCGGGGCACATCAGCGGCTCTCCGCCGGACAGGGCGACATAGGGGACCCCGGCCTCCACGAACTGGCGGCACGCGCCGAGCATCTGCTCCTTCGTCATCCGGTCGGGAAACGCCACGCCGGCTTCCTCGCAGCAATGGAGGCATTTCAGATTGCACTCGGAGTTGAGCTGCCAGGCGATAAAAAGCGGGGCGGCGTAGTCATCCAGCGCGCTTCCCGGTAGGACAGTCTGCACTTCGCTCATACATCTCCCTTCGCGCCCTTGTCAGGCCGCCAGCAGCAGGCCGGCGGACTCCAGGCCCGTCACAAAAGCCTCCACGTCACCGCGAACCTGTGCCTCATCGCCGGCAAAACCATCCAGGAGGCGTTCGGTTAGCCCGGAGACCTCCAGGCCCTCCTCGATCATGCGCAGGATGTTCCTGCCGGTCTCGTTCGTCACGTAGACCTTCTCACTCAACGTGTCGAAGATCACCGCGCCGAACTTCTCATCTCTCCACTTTACGTGCTTCGGGAACTCCATCGACCGACCCACCAATGGCGCAAAAAAAGAACAGCCTGAGAAACCGCCCGGTCATCATGTGAATCTGATGTAGGGCTGAGCCATTACCTCTTCCGAAACATCCTCAAGCGTCGGCTTCTGCCATTGGGCCTTCTCGCTCTCCTGCTCCTGGCCCGTCGCAACGCTCGTCTCCGCCGACTTTTCCTCGTCCTTCACATTCGTCTTCTCGCTCATTGCAAAACCTTTCCTCTAAGCAGAAACCTGACAGTTGAGTGCTGACTGCTGAGTCCTGAATCCTGATCCCTGACCCCTATGAGGTCGTAGTGCTATTCGCCCTGGACCAGCTTGCGAATCCCCTCCACGATGTCGGGGTTGGCCAGGGTTGTCAGATCGCCGACGTCCGTTCCGTTGGAGATGGCCGCCAGGACGCGGCGCATGATCTTTCCGGAACGAGTCTTCGGCATATCGTCCACGATGTATACGTGCGCGGGCCTCGCTATCTTGCCGATCGCCGTCTCTATGGCGCTCTTGACCGCGTCTTCCAGCTCCGTGCCGGGTTCGGACCCCGGCCTGAGCGAGACGTAGACGTCAGGCGCCCTGCCCCGGACCGGATCCATCAAAGGCACAACCGACGCTTCCGCCACCTCCGACACCAAGAGACAGGCGGACTCCAGTTCCTTGGTGCCGAGCCGGTGGCCGGCCACGTTGATGACATCGTCGACCCTGCCCAGGATGCGATAGTACCCGTCCTTGGCCTGCATTGCGGCGTCGGAGGTGAAATAGGGCCAGTCGCGCCAGTCCTTGCTGTCCGGGTTCCTGCAATACTTCTCATAGTACTGCTGAACGTATCGCTCGCGATCCCCCCATATAGTCTGGAACGCCCCGGGCCAGGGGTTCCTGATGCATATATTCCCTGCCTTGTTGGCGCCTGCCTCGATTTCGTTTCCATCCTCGTCGTAGATCACCGGATAGATGCCGGGCATGGCGGGGCCCGCGCTGCCGGGCTTCATGGGCTGAAGGGCCGGCATGCTGCTGCAGAGAAACCCCCCGGTCTCGGTCTGCCACCATGTGTCGACGATCACCGCCTCACCCTTGCCGACCACACCGTGGTACCACCTCCATACCTCGGGCTCTATCGGCTCTCCCACCGTCGTCATGTGCTTGAAGTGGTAGTCATACTTCCAGGGCACATCAGGCCCGCGCTTTCTCAGCATCCGTATCGTAGTCGGCGCGGTGTGGAATATGTTGACGCCGAGTCGCTCGGCTATTCGCCATGCGCGGCCGGCATCCGGGTAGGTGGGCACGCCTTCATACATGACGCTCGTTGCGGCAAGCGCCAGGGGACCGTAGACGATGTATGAATGGCCCGTGATCCACCCGATGTCGGCCATGCACCAGTAAACGTCCTCCGGATGAATGTCCTGCACATACTTCGAGGTGCCCGCGACATAGGCCATGTAGCCGCCTATGCTGTG
This sequence comes from uncultured candidatus Brocadiaceae bacterium, assembly GCA_964639345.1. GTDB lineage: Bacteria > Planctomycetota > Brocadiia > SM23-32 > SM23-32 > CAZHPE01. The sequence continues at coordinate 4,498 of CAZXDF010000221.1, forward strand.
TAGGCATCCCTTGGGCTTCCCGGTCGTGCCGCTGGTGTACATGATAAAGAGGGGGGCTTCAGCGGGCATGGGAACGGTGTCGATCCTGCTGTCGGTATAACCGTTGAGCACCTCGTCCGCGAAGTAATCACGCCCCTCAAGCATCGGCGCGCTGGAGACGTACTTCCCCGGGTAGCGCCTCCAGACCAGGACCTTGTCGACGCTCTGGCCATGGTCCTCCGCCACCTTGAGGGCTATGTCGGTTTTCTCTTTGTGATCTATGAGCTTGCCGGAGCGGTAGTAGCCGTCCATGGTCACGAGCACGCGGCTTCCGGAATCCGCTATCCTCTCGCCGCACGCCACACCGCTGAAGCCCCCGTATACCTCGGAGTGGATCACGCCGAGCCTGGCGCAGGCCAGCATCGTGATCGGCAGTTCCGGCACCATCGGCATGTGAAGCGTCACCCTGTCGCCGGCCTTGAGTCCGGCGAAGTCCCTGAGCAGCGCCGCCAGCTCGTTGACCCGAGCGTAAAGCTCCTGATAGGTCAGCACCACGTGCGGTTCGTCTTCGGGTTCGGGAACGTGTATGATCGCGGCCTTGTTCTTGTACTTCTCCAGGTGCCTGTCAACGCAGTTATAACACGCGTTTATCTTTCCGCCGACAAACCACTTCCAGCACGGGGCGTCGCTCGTATCGAGCGTGGTATGCCAGTATTTGTACCAGGTGAGAAGATCGGCGTATTCCTTGTAGCATTCGGGGAAACGATCCAGACTGAAGCGCTCATAAATGCCCCGGTCCGTCATGTTAGCCTGGGCGATAAACTGCGCCGGCGGGTGGAAATACTCCTCTTCCTGCCAGTGCACGGCGATCTCGGCTTCGCTGACCTCCGGAATCTCTTCT
>CAZXDF010000222.1:0-2975 GCA_964639345.1 uncultured candidatus Brocadiaceae bacterium
GATCCGGAGCTGACCGAGCACCAGGGCAGGCCAAGACAGACGAGGAGATCCTGGGCTATGTCGCGGAGGCAGGGCGATAGGTTCGACCTCCGAGCGGTGAGCCGCCCGCCCGCGTGATCGGTCGGGTGGTCGCATGATTCGCTACCATGCCGGGGAGATCGTGGGGTTGTGTCGCAGGATGAGGCAGGGGCGAGAGCGGCGGCGTGGCAGGGGTGCGGATTGGTGGATTTGGGGCGGATCGGGCGCGGCGGGATCGGTCCCGCGACGTGCGCGGCCCCCGGTCCACCCCTAGACCTAGCTCTCAGGGGTCTTTCATGTTATATGATATGTAACCCGTTGCGATACGGTGGTTTAGGAGGGAATCCGTGGCACCCCTGCACCCTGCACCCTGCACCCTGCGGGGTGAGTATAGACGGAGGGGGTAGAATGGCGTGCATGGGATACACGCCGCCGCAGGGGAAGATGCGAACGCTGGTGAACGCGCTGTCCGAATGCCGCGCCCTGATGGGCCACATATAATCAAGATGGAGGGTGTAGGCGATGGTATTGGATTGCAGGATACACACGCGGATAGGCGTGGACGAGAAGGGGCAGACGTTCCAGGTTCAGGATCCCATGCGCCATTTCTGGGACTGCCCTTGCGGGACGACACGGGTGGACCTGTTAGCCTTGATGCGCACGGTCAGTCACCCCGGGTGCCGGTTCAAGGTGACTTGTTCGATATGCGAGGAGACTATGGTGCTGCATTCTGCATGTCCTCCGGGATCTCCGTTGCCAGTGGACCCAGAGCAGGATAGCGGGCGTCGGTCAGAGGGGTTTCGTGGACTGGACAGCAATGAGGTGTTCGAGCAGGAGGCCCGTAGAAAACGCGGTATTGACTCCCGGGACGAGCCTGAGTAGGATGCTTGGTCATGGCGGACCCGGAACCCATCGCCCGTTTGAGGGCAGTCCATGAGCACTGTCAGCAAGCCAGGGACGCACTCACGCTTGCTTGTGCTGAGATCACGAAACTCGACGCACAAGCAGGTCATATACTGGTCCCTCATCCCCGACCGGACGTCCTGGCGCACATCCACAAGCAGCTCACCATCCACATCACGCTCATTGCGGAAGCGCAGACGGCGGGGGAGGCGAACACCCACAGGCAAGAGGCGATCGCACGGTTAGCGGAGCTGATGCGCTACGTTAGGACAGCAAAGGACAGCGAATGAGCTACTTCTATCAGTCGCAGAGACAAGAGGGAAGAGAGGGGGGGAGGGTGATTGTACAGGGTACGGGAAACGCCGTCCTTGCTGTCCTTGCCGTCCTATGCGGCGCCGCAGCGGGAGGCGGGTAGGTATGATAGGGCTGCTACAGGCTGGCGCGACTGCGAAGGCGGACTTTACGGTGGGCGCCTGGGGCAAGGTGAGGGACGTTGCCCCCAACATTCGTCCTGAAGGCGAGGATCTGGATTCCGAGATCATCTTCCTCTACGGCCATTGTCCACCGTTCAAGGACGCCGGGGCATGGGCCATAATGACCGCCGCGGAGGTTCTGGCGGAGCAGGGCGAAGGGTTTGAGGTCGCGGCGAAGGCCCGGTCAGTGAAGGTGGAGAACGCGAAACAGTCGATAATCGAGTTATGGGTGGAGGAACATGCCAAGACAACGGCAGATCAAGCTCAGGGATCTCCAATGGGTGAACCCGACTGAGCACGCGAAGTATGGCGGGGAGGACGTGACGCCCGTCTGCATTGTGCTGAGTGTGTTCTTTCACCGGGCGATGCGGGTTGGAAACAAGCACTGTGGCCCCTGGTTCGCGTTCACCGCGTTCCGCAAGGCAACGTACTACTTCCTGAATTGCGAGGACGACGAGGTAGGGTGTATACTCTACATGCACTGTCCGCTCCTACACGGGCCGGACGTAGCCGGGGGCTTCAGGTTCCCGCAGATACTCGAGCAGGGCGCCAATTACGGCACCATGCGGGTCTGTGACGTCTCCGCCTTCATCGAGGACTTTGCAGAGAAAAGCCGCGTGGAGGCGATTGCAACCCTCTGGGAAGCGTTTGCAGCAGGAGAGATTGATGCCGGGATTCGATGAACGCCCCAAAGAGCCACGCGAGATAGCTGGTAGCGGCCCACGCGAGGAACCAGTCAAGCCCCGGCCCTTGTCCGGCCTACAGAAGCGGATCTACGCCTTGATGCGACAGTCCAGTGCGCCCCTGGCGGACGAGGTTCTGGAGGCATACAGGACCAGGAAGCCGATCCTGCCGGAGAGGGACGCCGAATCGCGCCTCCATGCGGACGGGGCCAAGCTCACCAAGAAGTCGATTCGGGAGATGGTCGACCAGGATGCGGCGAAGGTATACTTCGCTTTAGGCGGCTGGCGGGCGCTGCTGGCCTACGCCTTTGCGCAGCCGTCCAAGTTCTTCGATACTGTCTGGTCGAAGTTCATACCGCGAGAGCAGCGCCTTGAGCTGACCAAAGGCCAGAAGGGGATCAAGGACTTTGACGACGACATCTGGGACGAGCTTGAAGCCGCAGCAACCGGAGCCGACATCGACATGGCAACGGTTCCCGACGACGAAGTTGGCGAACATCCGGGCGCGGCGGAAGCTGATCCAGAAAGCGGCTGAGGACGAGGAGTTCGCCGCAAAACTCTGGACGGCCTGCAAACAGGACATCATCTTCTGGTTCAACCTGTTTGTGTGGACCTTTGACCCCCTCCGCTTCCCTTTCTCCCCCTGTCAGCCTTTTATCTGCTTTCCCGTCCAGGTCAACGCCATTCACGCGATCTGCGATGCGATCCGGGACGGGCATGACGCGCTGATGTATAAGTCCAGGGACATGGGCGCGACCATTCTCATGCTTGGCACGTTCCTGCATCATGTGATCTTCTACCGCGGCATGACCTTCCTTATTGCCTCCCGGAAAGAGGAACTGGTGTGGAAGTCGGGCGGGAAGGATCCTGACTGCCTCTATGCCAAGATCCTCTACAT
>CAZXDF010000223.1:0-7790 GCA_964639345.1 uncultured candidatus Brocadiaceae bacterium
GGTAAGCCGGGCGCTCAAGGCGTGCGAGGGCGCGATCCTCCTGGTGGATTCCACCCAGGGCATCGAGGCGCAGACGGTCGTGAACTACACGCACGCGCTCGAACAGGACCTCCTGATCGTGCCGGCCGTAACGAAGCTGGACCTGCCGACCGCGCGCCCGATCGAAGCGATGGAAGAGCTGGAGATGAGTTTCCACATCGACCCGGATGAGGTCCTGGCCGTCAGCGGCAAGACCGGCGAGGGCCTCGATGAACTCGTCGAGGCGGTCATCGCCCGCATCCCGCCTCCGCAGGGCGACCCAGAGGGGCCGCTCCGGGCGCTGATCTTCGACTCGTTCTACGACGATTACCGCGGCGTGGTCATGTTCGTGCGCGTGGTGGACGGGGCGATCCGGGCGGGCGACGAGGTGCGCATGATGGGCGCCGGCGGCCGGTGGGAAGTGGCCGACGTAGGCATATTCCGCCCTGCGATGACGAGCCGTGAGGGCCTGGGCTGCGGCGAGGTCGGGTATGTGATCGCGGGCGTAAAGAACCTGCGGGAGGTGCGCATCGGGGACACGATGACGTCCGCCCAGCGGCCGGCCGAAGCGGCCCTTACCGGTTACATCGACCCCAAGCCCATGGTCTACTGCGGCCTCTACCCGGAGGTGAGCGCGGAGTTCCCCGACTTGAGAAGCGCGCTGGAGAAGCTCTCGCTGAACGATTCCTCGTTCGACTGGGAACCGGAGACGAGCGAGGCGCTGGGGTTCGGGTTCCGGTGCGGGTTCCTGGGCCTCTTGCACATGGAGATCGTCCAGGAGCGCCTGGAGCGCGAGAACGACATCGCCGTCATCAAGACCGCTCCGAACGTGAGCTACGAACTCGTGCTCACCAGCGGCGAGAGCCTCCGCATCGACCGGCCCGGCCAGATGCCCGTGGCCGGCGCAATAGAGAAAGTGCTGGAGCCCTGGGTCCGCCTGAGCGTCATCGTGCCCACGGAGTTCCTGGGCAACCTGATGAAGCTCGCCGAGAGCCGGCGGGCCACCTGCGAGGGCACGGACTACCTGGGCGACCGGCGCGTGATGGTGCACTTCGACGCGCCGCTGGCAGAGATCATCTACGACTTTTTCGACCGCATGAAGTCGATTACGCGCGGCTACGGGACGATGGATTACGAACTGCTCGGCTACCGGGAGGGGGACCTGGTCAAGGTGGACGTGCTGGTGAACGAGGTGCGCGTGGATGCGCTCTCGTTCATCTGCCATCGGGATGAGGCGCAGGGCCGCGGGCGGCAGCTCGTGCAGGTGCTGCGCAGGAACATCGACCGCCACATGTTCCCAATACCGATCCAGGCCGCCGTCGGAGGGCGCATTATCTCCCGCGAGACCATCAGCCCCATCAAGAAGAACGTCACGGCCAAGTGCTACGGCGGCGACATCACCCGCAAGCGCAAGCTCTGGGAAAAGCAGAGGCAGGGCAAGAAGCGGATGAAAGCCGTGGGTAGCGTGCAGATCCCGCAAAAGGCCTTCCTGGCAGTGCTGGAAGGCGAGGGAGAGAAGGGCGCGTGAAGACAAGCAACCAGTCAGCGCCCGGCTGCCGGCCCGCGCCTGCGCCAACGAGGGCGGCCCGGCCGATCCCATGCTGAAAGCGAACCCTGTGACCGAAAGCGGACACAACCCGCCTGACCCTCGTGCGAGCGCCACTCGCAAGAGCAGCCTGCGGGACTACCTGGAGAACTTCGCCGTTCTCATCCTGGCGGTCCTGGTGCTGCGCCAGCTCGTGGTGGAGGCCTTCAAGATCCCCACCGGCAGCATGGCTCCCACGCTCATGGGCATCCACAAGGAAGTTCTCTGCTCCAACTGCGGGTGGACCTTCCGCGTGGGCCGGGGCAGAGGAGGGGAGGCGAAATGTCCGAACTGCCTGGATGAGCACAAGGTGGGGGGCCGAGAGGCGGACGTGGTGCTGAAGCGGCCGGCATGGCTCTGGCACGAGGGGCGAGACAGCGCGGGCAAGGAGATCGCCGGCGCCGACGCCGCCAATCGCGCCGAGCGCTGGGGCAGCCGGATCTTCGTCAACAAGTTCATCTACCTCATGCGCCGGCCCAAGCGGTGGGAAGTCATCGTGTTCGCCTACCCCCACCCCGGCGAGAATGAGAAGCCGCGCAACTACATCAAGCGGCTCGTGGGGCTGCCCGGCGAGACGATCGTTCTGGAGAACGGGGACGTGTACGTGAATGGCAAGATCGCCCCCAAGCCGCCGGCGGTACAGAGGAGGCTGTGGCAGCACGTGCTCGACACCCGCTTCGCCCCACTTCACGAGGTGGAGAAGACTTGGAACCTTGGAGACGGCGGTCACCTGTGGTGGCCAGGCCCAAAATCGGGTTCTCTGCGCCTAGAAGGCGCCGAGGAAGCGGGTCCCGTCATGGCGTCGTTCGCCCGAGACATCACTGATTCCTGCGCTTACAACGGCGGTGACAAGGTCCGCCACCAAGTGGGGGACGTGCGCGTAGAGGCCCGGCTGACGGTCCTGGCGGCGAGACCCGGGGCAAAGGTGGTGCTGCGGATCGAGGAGGACGATCACGACTTCAGGCTGCTGGCGCCGCTGGCCGGCGGGAAGGCCATTCTGATGGACGGCGAGGAGCAGGTGGCGGAGAGCGACGCCCTGGTGCTCCCCTCGGGCAAGGAGGCGCTCCTGTGCCTGGAGAACTACGACGACCGCGTCGTGGCCTCGTTCCAGGGCCGCCAGATGATAGTTTATGAATACGGGGGCAACAGCCGCCCGGAGCACGCCGGCAAGCGCGTCGCATTCGGGGCGTCGGGGGCGGAGGTGATGTTCCACCGCGTGAAGATCGAGCGCGACATCTATTACAGGGTTCATGCGAAGCGTCTGGACGCCAAACCGATAACATACGTGCTGGACAGTGAGAGCTACTTCGTGCTTGGCGACAACAGCCCGACGAGCAGAGACAGCCGGGAGTGGGGGCATGAGGACCGTGACAATGGCACATACGTGCGCACCCCCGAGGTGCCCGCCGCCAACATCCTTGGGCAGGCCGTCGCCATCTTCTGGCCGGTTCAGGACATAGGGCCGCTCTCCTGGGGAACCGAGTAGTCCGCAAGTAGGAGGGCAGGATCGATGAAGCTTTTCTTTGGGGACGCCATCCAGGACATGGTCGCCGAGCTGCGCGCGCAGGCGGTCCAAGCGGTGCGGATCCACGTTCTGACCAAGGCGGATGGGCAGAGCCTGCACATGCAAACCTATGTGACGACCTTCCACAACAATCAGATATACGAGGCCGTCGTCGAGAGCAGCGCAAGCCTTGCCGGGGTGGAGAAAGACAAGGTGGCGGAGTTCGTTCGGGAAAAGTGCGAACAGGCCCGCCAGAAGGTGGCCCGCCACCTGGCAGGGTTTGACATGCGGCCGGGTATTCTGCAGGATTGATCGGTAGCCGCAGGGCCGGCCAGGTCTGAGCCGGGTTGGCGTAATCGTCGGAAGGGCGGGTTGACAGCGCAGGCCACGCGCATGTATCATGCGCCGGTAGGGAGATGAATATGGGGAGAAGACCGCTGATAGGGCCGCGCCAGCAGGGAAGCGGCATGCCGGAGAACCTGAGCGCCATCGACAGGTCCGTGCGTCGGCTGTTCTACGGCGTCTGCGGCCTCGGCAGCGCCCTGGCGTTCTTGTGGATGCTGGCCATCCCGGGATGGAGGCACATACCCCGCCCACTTGTGGTCGCCCTGCCCGCCCTGTTGCTCTGGTCCTTTGTGGCCGCCGCCTATTCTTTCCATACCCTTTACGGCTTCGCCCGCAAGATCAGGGACGAACTAGTACGCATGTCATTGATGGATGACGTCACGCAGATTTTCAACTTCCGCTACCTGGACCAGCGGCTGACCGAAGAGTACGAACGCACGCGCCGATACGGCGGTTTCACCGCCATCGTCTTCATTGACCTCGACAGCTTCAAGCAGGTCAACGACAATTTCGGCCACCAGGTGGGCAACGCCGTCCTCAGGGGTCTGGCGGGGGCCATGCGCGATCAGGCGCGCACATGCGACGTGGTGGGCCGGGTGGGCGGGGACGAGTTCCTTGCCCTGCTGCCGCAGACCGATCTGGATCAGGCGGAGGTGCTTGCCGACAGGCTGCGCGCTACTGTGGCCGACTACCGCGCAGACGTGGGGGGGGGCGGGACCGTCGATTTCGTGCGCGCCAGCTTCGGCGTGGCCGTCTACCCGACCAACGGCGACTCGATGGAAAGCGTGATCAGCGCTGCCGATGTGGCCGCCTATGAGGCCAAGAAGCTCGGCGGCAACAGGGCCTGCGTCGCGAAGGGGTTCGTGACGACCGAGGAGTTGGGCGAGTACGTCGTGCGCACAGTGCAGAAGGACGAAACGGGGTCTGGGGACCAGGAATAGATGCGCCGGGACTGAAGAAGGGCGAGCACGGCGGCCTGGCACCCCACAAGACGGCACGGGAAGACAGTGATCGGCGAAATCCTCATAGTGATCGGGGCGTTGATGGTTCTGTTTGCGCTCTACGGCCCTCTGCGCAGGCTCTGCGCGCGCGTGTTCCGCCGGCGCAAGACCCGTTGACCGCCCCTGGGCGCATGGCGACGGGCGGGCGGCATGGGGCCGGTTTCCGCATGGGGTTGTTCCTGCAAGCATGCCTCTCATTTTTCCTTCCCACCCGCGGCCGTAGAAACGGACCGAAACTGATTGAACCCTCTTGTACCCAAGGCTTTAGCCCACACGTCCCTGGCCGCCGGAGCGGCACTTCACGGTCGGCTTGATTCCGGCCTGCCGGCTCTGCTACCCTACGGTCTGGAACCTAATCAAGTCCCCTTTTCGCACAGGAGCCAACATGAAGAAGGTACTGGTTCTGATCGTACTGGCCACCGCCATTGGTATAGTGATTGCCAAGACGCGGCGGCCAGCCGCCTCCGAACCGGGATCCGCCGCCCCACGTCCTGAGGCCCTGGAGGTGAGGGGCCTCACGCCGGAAGAGCAGCCAGACGTTGTCGGAACGCCCGAGGTGACCTCCCGCCCCAGCACTGGTACGGAACAGGCAGTGCTCCTATCCGGTAGCACCGTCGACCCCGCGCGTGTACCACCGTCTGTCCTCCTCGCGGCCCGCGCGCCAGCCCGTGCGCGGCCGGCCCCCGAGCAGGCCGCGACGCCAGCTCAGCACTCCGAGGCGCCCCCGAACGCGCCGACCCTCGAGAACCCGCCCCTTCCCTCGCCGCCGCAGGCCGCCGAGAAGGAACCACCCCTTGCGACCTTCGAGGCCTTGACGCGGGCCGCCGAACTCACAAAGGCCAACAAGCGCCTGGAAGCGCGCAAGTTGCTTACCGCCCTCTACGTGACATCCGACGGGCGGGTGCGTCAAGCGGTCAGGCAGGCGCTCGACGGGATCAACAAGGAGTTGGTTTTCAACCCCGCCTGCACCGAGGGAGCCGTCGTGCACGTGGTCAAGCACGGCGAGATGCTCACCAGCATCGCCGCCAAGTACCGCGTCAACTGGCGCGGCATCAAGCGCCTGAACCGCATAGTGGACGAGCGGAAGATCCAGGTGAAGCAGAAACTCAAGATACTCACCGGGCGCCGCCAGGTCCTGGTCGACAAGGGTGAGTTCCTCCTGGCGCTGTTCATCGATGGGCAGTTCATCAAGCAGTACCCCATTGGCCACGGCAAGAACAACAAGACGCCGACGGGAGACTTCATCATCGAGACGGCGGAGATAGACCCGCCCTGGACCCGCCCCGACGGGAAGGTCCTCAAGCACGGCGAGAAAGGCCACCTGATCGGGGACCGATGGCTGGGCTTCAAGGACAAGCCTGGCGCCACCGGCCTCGGTATTCACGGCACCACGGAGTCGAAGTCCATCGGCACCTTGTGCTCGAACGGGTGCATTCGAATGCACAACAAGGACGTCATCGAACTGTTCGACCTGCTGAAGCGCGGCGCCACCGTCAGGATCGTGGACTGAGGGTGACATGGCCTACGCTCAAGAATCACTGGAAACCTATCTCGCAGACGCAGCTTCCAACAAGCCCGCTCCGGGCGGAGGCAGCATCAGTGCGCTGACCGGTGCGCTGGCGGCGTCGATGAGCGAGATGGCCGCGAACTTCACCGCCGGCAAGAAGAAGTACGAGCCCGTTCAGGCGCAGGTCCAACAGTGTCTGGAGCACCTCCAAACGGCCCGGCAGGAGTTGCTGGCCCTGGTGGACGCGGACGTGGAGGCTTACGAAGCCGTGGGCCGGGCCTACGGAATGGCTAAGGACACCCCCGATGCCAAAGCCGCCCGGGCCGAAGCCATCCAGGCGGCGCTGGGGAGCGCGATGGAGATCCCGCTCCGGGTCGTGCGCCAGTGCCGCGGCGTGGCCCTGGAGGCCGCCGAGCTGGTTGGGATCGCCAACCCCAACTTGATCACGGACGTTGGCGTGAGCGCCATCCTCGCCAGGGCCGCATGTGAGGCGGCGCGCCTGAACGTGGAAGTCAACCTGAAATACATCAAGGACGAGCAGCTAGTGGCACGGGCAAGGCCGGAGGTGGACGAGGCCGTCGAGACTTGCGCACGGTGCTGCCGGGACATCACCCGCGCCGTGGGCGAGCACCTGTCAAAGTAGGACCTGGCGCGCAGATGCAGGACGACTGGAAGGTAAGCCGGGGTTCCCGCCATTGCTTCGAATGCAACCTGGAGTTTGACGGGGAACAGACGTTCTTTTCCGCTCTCAGGGAAGAGGGGCCGGGGTTTGTACGCCTGGACTACTGTCCCGCGTGTTGGGAGCGGGCTGCAGCGTCAGAGTTCTTCGGGTTCTGGAAGACCCGCCGGCAGGAGGGCGGGCGGCCGCCGCGCATGGACCTGGAGGTCGTGCTCGACCTGTTCGACAAGCTCAAGGGGACAGAGTGCGCCGACCGCGTGGAGATGCGTTTCGTGCTGGCCCTGTACCTGGCGCGCCGCAAGGCGCTCAAGCTCATGGGGGTCCAACGCGATGGCGTGCGCGAGGAACTCCAGTTCAAGCGGCCCCGGTGCGACGAACTGATTCCGGTCCTGAACCCACACATGGACGAGGGCCAGATCAGCGCCGCCACCGAACGGCTCAAGGAGCTGTTCCAGGCGGAGTTGTGAGCCGCCTGCACGGCCGCGTTCTCACGCCATATTCCTTCCCAAGATTTCCCGTTGAGTGCAATGCCGATGCGCCGGAACACGCTTGAATGAAAGGGGCACGACCGATGGCAACCGACCTTAGTCAAACCGTTTCTCTGGAAGAGATCGCCGGTATCGCGCCGCAGCTCTACACCGAGCCGGTTGACCCCCGCCGCGCGGCGCTGATCATCGTCGACATGCAGGGACACCTGACGACGTCAACCCACCCGGTAGAGGTGAGGGCGGGGGAACTGAGGGCGGCCTTGAGCGGCTGCGAAAAGCTGCTCCTCGCAGCGCGCGAGAGCGACATACGGGTGGTCCACATATTGCTCGGTTCCTGGACCATGGACGGAAGCGATCTGTCGGACAACAAGCAGCGGGCCAACAAGCTCTACACGGCCCAGGGCCGGGACCCTGTTGCCGAACGGGCGTGGGACTCTCCAGACACGCACGTCATGCCGCCGCTGGCGCCTATCAAGGGTGAGATCGCGCTCAAGAAGACAAGCGCTTCGGCCTTTACAACGACGGGGCTTTGCAGCATCCTCCACAACATGCAGGTGCGCTACACCGTGTTTGCAGGGCAGTTCACGGAAGGCTGCCTAGGACTCACGGCCCTTGACGCCTGTGATCACGGCTTTGCCGTTACCCTGGCTGATGACGCATGCT
>CAZXDF010000224.1:0-12214 GCA_964639345.1 uncultured candidatus Brocadiaceae bacterium
GTGATGAGCCGGGCGGCCGGGTGGCTGGCCCTCGGGGTGAGCAGCATGAAGGATCCCACCAGCGGGTTCATGGCCGTGCGGCGCGAACTGCTCGCGGGCCTTGACCTCGACCCGATCGGCTTCAAGATCGTCCTGGAGACCGTGGTCAAGTCGCGCGGCGCACGAGTGCTGGAGGTGCCCATCACCTTCACCGACCGCCGATACGGCGAGAGCAAGATGAGCTCCGGCCAGGTCTGGGACTACGTGCGCCACCTCGCACGGCTCTACCGGTGCCGGTACCTGCGCCGGAGGAAAAAGGACGATAAGGAAACGGACCAAAGATTATGAGTAAGGCAGGAAGTTAGGAATGCAGGAAGAAAGACCAGGACACGGACTGCGAGGGGAACGGACCGACAAACGCTGCTGATTATGTGCCGAAGCCCTCATGGTTCTTTTCACCTGCTCCAGTTCTTTTGTCGTTTTCCTGCTTTCCTAACTTCCGGCCTTCCTAATAGTCCGTAGCCTTTTTCCGCAGTTCTGCTCAGAGGCCCCTATCAGCCCGCCAGCGGGACGGCCTCGCCGCCCTGCTCCAGGCTGCGCCCGGCCGCGTCGAGGAACGCGATGATCTGGAGCGTGTCCGCCATGTCGATGGGCGAGATGCCAGTTCGGAAGAACTCGGTCACTTCTCCGAGCATCACGGCGTAAGCGGGAGGCGCGGCGGCAAGCGTGCCGTGCGCAACCCCGTCGCTTGAATGGACGGTGCAGCCGAACGAGGCGCCTTTGAGTCGCGTGCCGCGCGCCACGCCGATGCGCCCGTCCTTCCACCGGCCGACCAGCAGGTCGCCATCCTGCTGGTGGGTGACCTGGACCGACGCGCACCCCGCGCCCATGTAGGAGAACAGAACCTCCGCGCTGTGGATGCCGTACCAGAAGTAGGCCGGGTAGTCGTCGAGGATCGGCATGGGGCCGAAGGCGTCGCACCCGTGGACCCGCGCGCCGTCGGGCACGAGGCCCGCAATGCCCGGCGCATACCGGATGGACGAGGCGCTCATCACGGGCACGCCTTCCTCCTCGGCCACCTCGACTATGGCCTCCGCGTCCTCCAGCGAGCATGTCATGGGCTTGTCGATGAAGACCGGCTTGCCGAACGCTGCCAGGGCACGGAACTGCTCGAGGTGCTGGCGACCGTCCACGCTCTCCAGCAAGAACGCGTCGGCGTCCCTGCCGACCTCTTCGATGGACTCACAGATCGTCAGCCCATGCTCGTCCCGCAGGGATTCCGTGAACCCCGCCACCCGGTCGCGGCTCACTGCGCAGAGTTCGCTTCCTCCCGCGTAGGCCGCCACGACCCGGCATCCGGGCACATGGTGTTCGGCCTCCAGGTAGTTCAGGAGCTTCGCGAACGCCTCGCAGTGGCTCGTGTCCAGCCCGACCATGCCGATCTTCAGGTCCACCTTTCCCTCCCAGCATCCTACCGTTCTCGTATGCGCCCTCAGACTGCTTGGACGTCCATGTCTTCCGAGGAGTATACTGGGTGGATACCCGCGGCGGAAGCGACAGCGCTTGAGGGAAGCGAACGTGAGGGCATTCATAACCGGTGGAACCGGCCTGATCGGGCGGCGCCTCGTCGGCGAACTGCTGGCCCGGGGGGACTCTGTTGCCGTGCTGACCCGCGATGCGGGGGCGGCCCGCGAGGCCCTGCCGGTGGCCGTCGAGCTGGTCGAGGGAGACCCCACCGCCCCCGGCCCGTGGCAGCAGGCCGTCTCGGACGCTGACGCCGTCGTGAACCTGGCGGGGGAGCCGATCTTCGCCCGCCGCTGGAGCGCCGCGCAGAAGCGCAGGATTCTGACCAGCCGCGTGCAGGCGACGCGGAGCGTTGTGGACGCGATGGCGAACCTCGCTCCCGGACCCAGGACGCTCATCAACGCATCGGGCGTGGGATACTACGGGCCACGCGGGGACGAGGAGCTTGACGAGGATTCCCCGGCGGGTTCGGACTTTCTGGCGCAGGTGGGGCGCGAATGGGAGGCGGCGGCGGCCGCGGCGACCAAAGCGGGCATCCGCGTGGTGCTGCTTCGCACGGGAGTCGTGCTGGCTCCGGAAGGCGGCGCGCTCAAGCAGATGGCGCTCCCGTTCCGGCTGCACGTGGGCGGGCCGGTCGGCAGCGGCCGACAGTGGGTTTCGTGGGTCCACATCGAAGACCTGGTCGGCGTGATCCTGTTCGCCCTCGATAACGAGTCGATACAGGGGCCGGTCAACGGGACGGCCCCGCGTCCGGTCACCAATCGGGAGTTCGCCATGACGCTGGGGCGCGTGCTGGGCCGGAAGAGTTGGCTGCCGGTGCCGAGGATTGCGCTTCGCGTGGCGATTGGACAGGTCGCGGATCTTGCGGCCCGAGGACAGCGGGCTTTCCCCAGGAAGGCCGTGGAGGCCGGATACCGGTTCCGGTATGTTAGGCTCTCCGATGCGTTGGAGCAGATTCTGCGCTCATAGTATCTCGCAAGGTGCGGCCGCTGGTCGCAAGGAGGAGGAAGGGATGGATATCGACCCTCGTGATAGATTCGTTCGGCTCTGGGCGCAGTATTTCGACGGCGCGGACCTGCCCATGTGTTTCTACTATTCCGACGATGAGGCGTATCGGCAGCACCTGCGCCCGAGCAAGGGCCACACGTGCATGATCGGACAACTGGTCCGCGTCCGCAAGGGAGAAACGCTCGCCTTCGACAAGGACTCCGTGCCGTGCGGGGGCGGCAAGAAATACATGGGATTCTCAACGGCCGCGATGCCGAATTTCGAGTATTTCCTCTCGTGCGGGATTCCGGGGAAACTCGAGGGGGAGCGTTACAAGAAAACCCCCGAGATCGTGCGCGAGGCGAGGGCCAACGCACCCCAGTTGGAAGCGCCGGCGAAATACGCCGTCTTCAAACGCTGGGACAAGCTGGACGCGGCGGACGAACCCGAGGTGGTCATCTTCTTCGCCACGCCGGATGTGCTTTCCGGGCTCTTCACGCTGTCGAACTTCGACGAGACCGACCCCAACGCGGTGATCGCGCCGTTCGGCGCGGGGTGCGGCACGATCGTGCAGTATCCATATCTTGAGAAGGACAAGGAGCGGCCTCGGTCGGTCATCGGGATGTTCGACGTCTCGGCCCGCCCGTTCGTTCCGGGCTCCACGATCTCCTTCGCGACCCCGATGACGAAATTCGCCCGAATGATCGAGAACATGGAGGAGAGCTTCCTCATCACCGGCTCGTGGGCGAAGGTGCAGCGAAGGATCGAGTCTTCATAGCGGTGCGGCTCAGGTTTCTTCCTCGTCCTCTTCGTCTTCCTCGTCCTCTTCCTCCTCCCAGTCAACATACTGCGGCGGGTTTTCCCCGATCCGTTCCGTCACCCTGGGGTACTTCCCCCGCGGCGCCTTCTCGTCAATGGCGACAACGTTGATCTGGTGCATCCAGTCGTCGCCGAAGTCGAACCAGTAGCCGAAGACCTGATCGGTCTTCAGGCCGAGGGAAGCGATGGTGGTCTCGGTCACATCGCCGGCGATATCGGGTTCGCCGCCGAATAGATCATCCATCGCCATCGGCAGCACGTACCGCTTTCCTTCAGGATCGCGAGGCCCCTTGCCGAACTGGAACTCATACATGTGCGCGTCGTCACGGTCGAAGGCGTCGAAGATGGCATAATGCAGGGCTTCCAGCGTCTGGCTTCCGCGGATCTGGATGGTCCGAGAGACCACGGGGTTATCCCTGGCGAATCCTTCGGTTACCAGGCCGCTCGTGATGGTCACCTCCAGGGTGTAGAGGTGACCGGCCCGCGCGCCGGCCCGCCCGGCCTTCTTCTTCTTCGGTCCGCGCTTCATGATCCGACCTCCACCAAACCTCCCGCGTCCGCCCATTCCTTGATGCACCCGACCGAATCGGCCACCGAATACTGCGGCTCGAAACCGATCAGCTTCTTCGCCTTGGACATGTCGAAGGCGAGCTCCCCGCCCTGGGACATGCTCCAGGGGAATCCGTACTTTACCTCGATGCCGGGCGCTATGCCCGTAACGATCTCCGCGAACTCGTGGCCCCGCGTCGGGCCCGGCCCGCAGCAGTTGAAGGCCTCTCCCACGGCGCCCTCCCGCGTGCCGGCGGCGATGTGCATGGCCGCCACGTCGCGAACGTCCACGAAGTGGGAGAGATCGTCCTCCGACATCTGCGGCAATTGAATCCACCCGCCCCCCACGAGCTGCTCCGCGAACTCGCGCCACATCCGCCCTCCTCCGGCGCCCCTGGAGCCCATGACCGCCGTGACGCGAAGCGCCACCGTGGGCACGCCGTACTCGTGGTGGAAGGTCGTCGCGAGGATCTCCTGCGCGCGCTTGGTCGCGCAGTACATGTCCTTGGGCCGGCAGACGTGCTCCTCGGTCACTGGCATCTCCAGCGGGGGATCGAACTTCGTCGCCGGAAACCACCCGTAGGCGCTTATGGAACTGGTGAGCACGAAACGCGCGACGCCGCTACTGCGCGCGAACTCCAGCAGGTGCGTCACGCCGCCGATGTTGACGCGCACCATCTCCTCCGGGTCGTCCGTGTCGCCGGGGAGCGAGGCGACGTGATAGATGCAATCGAACCGTCGGCCCGCAAGCGCGCTCCAGAGCGACCCCGCATCCGATAGGTCCGCCCTTATCCACGTGACGCCATCCGGCCCGACCGGCTCCGCCGAGCGCGTCAGCACGCTCACCTCGTCACCGCGCCCAAGGAGCTGCCGCACGAGCTCGGAGCCCACGAACCCGGTTCCGCCTGTCACAAGTACATTTGCCATTCTGTCTCCTCTCAGTCCTCCGGTGGAAGCGGCTTGTAGTGCGGCGGGATGACCTCCTCTTCGAGCGGCAGGTCCACCCACGCGCCCGTCTCCTGGCTCTTGAACACTGCGCACATCACCTCCACCGCCCGCGCGCCGTCCTCGCCGGAGACCAGCGGCTCCGCGTCGCCAAGCAGGCAGTCCAGGAAGTGCTGGCACATCCGCTCGTAGTTGCTCGGCGAGCGCGGCGGGCAGATGGGTATCCAGCGCTTGCGCACGGGCTTGCTGATCCAGTCCTCAACCCAGAAAAGCTCCGGCCAGCGATAGTCGCGAAGCAGCTTCGGGAGCGTGTCGCGGTCGTAGTCCTTGTTGGTGAACACGGCCATCGGCCAGCTCTGGTAAGGGTTGACCGCGTCGGTGGAAGTGAAGATGGTGCCTTCGGTACCGTAGAGCTCGGTCACCTGGCTGACGGCGGGGCTGAAGCGGTTGCAGCTCACGCATCCGGTCGCGCCGTTCTCGAACTCCGCGAGCACCCACGCCGTGTCGTCGCAGAGCGTGTACGATGCCGGCATAGCGAGGCGTTTGGCGATGCCGGTGACACGCTTGACCCTGCTCCCGTTCAGCCATGTCAGGAGGTCGATGGCGTGCGCTCCCGTGTCGCTGATGGCCGCCCCGCCCGCCACGGAGCAGTCCAGGCGGAACCCGGTGTGGGCGACGTGGTCCTGGTAGTTGGACCAGTGCTCGTGGAGCGAGGCGCGCGACATGAGCACCTCACCTATCACGCCCTCCTCGATGAGTTCCTTGGCCCACTGGTTGTGGGTCCAGAAACGGCGGTCGCAGCCCACCATTAGCTTGACGCCGTGCTCCCTGCACGCGTTGACGATGTCCCACGCCTCCTTGTTCGTCACGGCCAGCGGCTTCTCGACGATGACGTTCATCCCCGCCCTGGCCGCCGCCACGGCCTGATTGCGGTGCAGGTTGTTCGGCGTGGCGATCACCACCGCGTCGATCTGGGCCTCCGCGAACATCTTCCGGTAATCCGTGTAAGTGACCCGGGCGCCCCACTTGCTCTTGACCTCTTTCAGGCGCTCCTCGTTGCTATCGCACACCGCCTCCAACTCCGCGTCGGGCGACTGCTGGATCGATGGGAAGTGGGCAATCTCCGCAATGCTTCCGCAACCCAGCACCCCTACCTTGAGCTTCCCTTTTCCCGCCATGGTTCGCCTCCGGTCCTTCACAGCAGTCGGGTCTAACAAGCACGACGCTACGCCAGCCACAGAGACCACCACGGGCGCAGAGCACGACGAAACAAAAGGCCGATGCACGCGGAATGCATCTTCGAACGAGGCATCCCGGATTGCGTTGCCGACCAGCCGGGCCTTACGCCTCTGACCGACCTTACTTCCGTCCGTCCGCTATTCCTGCTCCTTGTTCTCAGTGTCCTCTGTGGCAAGCATGACGTTTCGGTCCTGCGCAACCCGCGCGTCGCTGAGCCGCCGCTCGACGTCCTGGCGGGTTGGAAACCGCTCGATGCGCACCCCACCCGTGCCCTCAATGACCATCAGCGCCGTCATCGCCGCGAAGCCCGCGGCACGTTCGGGGTCGCGGGTGCGGAGGTACTCGCTCAGAAATCCGCCCATGAAACTGTCGCCCCCGCCCGTCGGGTCGATGGCGCTGCCGTGGAAAGCGGGGACCAGGCGCCCGGCATCGGGCGTGCGCAGGTATGCGCCCTCCTCGGCAAGCGTGATGACGACGATCCCCGCGCCCCAATCCCGGAACTCCGCGGAGAGCGCTTCCGCGTCGACGTCTTCCTCGCCGGTCATGCGGCAGCAATCCTCCACGCTCGCCTTCACGATGTCGAATGCGCCGACGATGCCGCGGGTTCCGTCTGGGTCCCTCTCTAGCTGGGGGACCTCCTCCGGCGGCGAATGCGCGCCGCCGTATCCCCCCAGGTCGCCGGCAAGCACCTCTCCCATCCCCTTAAAGGCCAGCAGTTCGTCCGGCGCAACGTCGAAGTCCATGGGGCAGACGTAGAAGAGCCCCGCGCCGCGATACGCCGCCGGCACGTCCTGGCGCGTGATCGGCGGGGACTGCTCCATGTACTCGATGACCTTCGTGCCGTCCAGGCGGTAGACGAGCCGATTCGTGGTGGAGGCATCTCCCTCGCGCACGACGCCCCGCATGTCCACTCCCGCCTCCCTCAGCGCCGCGAGCAGTCCGTCGGGGAAGTCGCGCCCGATGCGCGTCACGACCGCGGCCCGTGTGCCCAGCCGAGACGCGCACACGGACGAATACGCGGCGGGGCTCCCCAGGACAGACTGCGTGCTGCCGCCCGAGAAGACGATGGTCTCGTTAAGGACGCGGCCGACCGCGACCATCTCCGGCACGTCCTGCCCGCCTGATTCCGCGCCACGGTTCATGGTGCTCAGTGCCAACGGAAGTCAAAGGGTCAAAGAGTCGAAGAGTCCAAGTGTCAAAAAGCCAAACGATCCAAATGTCCAAGAGTCAACGAGTCAAAACCCAGCCGTCATAACTCTTGGACCTTTCGACCCCCGCCTGCCGGCCGGCGGGCAGGCTTCGACTTTTCGACCTTCTTCCTGATCCCTGATCCCTGTCTCTTGTCCTTCCTCTGTGGCGGGCCTGACGTCGCAGTGCTAGCGGTCCCGCGCGCCGGCGACGAACTCCTCGAGCTGCTGTATCGCCTGCGCGTCGGGCATGGGGACGGGCGGATGCTTGGTCAGAAAAGCGCAGGCGGATTCCAGCACCCCGCCGGTGCCGCGGTCGAGGGCGATCCGCGCGTAGCGAATCATGTCCACCATCACGCCGGCGAAGTTCGCGCTGTCCTCCACCTCCAGCTTCGCCTCGAAGCGCAGGGGCGCGTGGCCGAAGTTCCCCCCGTCGATCCAGAAGTAGGCCGTCTTCCGATCCTTCATCAGCTCGATGTAGCTGAAGCCGGTGGAGATTTCGGTCTCGTACGGGATCACCTGCTCGACTGCCGCGCGTTTGGTCTTGTGCTTGGACGCGCCGCGGTTGCACAGGTTCAGGAAGTCCGTGTTGCCGGCGTAATTGAGCTGATAGGTCGCGTCGATGTGTATCCCGCGCTCGACAAAGAGCTGGCTCAGACAGCGGTGGATGATCGTGGCGCCGATCTGGCTCTTGACGTCGTCCCCGATCAGCGGCATCCCGCCGGCAGCGGCGATCTCCTGGTAGGCCGGATCGCACACGATTAGCTCCGGCATGCCGTTTATGAAACCCATCCCGACCTCTTTGATGGCCACGTCCGCGTAGAAACGGGCCGCCCGCGCGGAGCCGGTGGGCAGGAAGTTCAGCAGCATCTCAGCGCCCGATTCCCTGAGCACGCCGGCCACGTCGCAGGGCTCCGCCTCGCTCAGGACCACGAGCTCCGCCAGGTGCTCCGGCACGCCGTCCATGATCGGGCCCATCTGCACCGTCACCCCGCCGGGCTCCAGCGGCACGTCGGGGTACGTGTAGGCCATGTTCGGCTCGGAGAGGACGGCGCTGTGGAGGTCCCGCCCCACCTTGCGGGCATCGACGTCGAACGCCGCGACGCAGGCGATGTCGCCCACGCCGTAACCGCCAAGGTCAGCGTTCATCAGCCCCCCGGTGTCGCCCGGGTTCCGCCGGTAGTATTCGATGCCCTGAAGCAGCGCCTGGGCGCAGTTGCCCACGCCCACGATGGCCACCTTGATCTGTCCTGTCTCTGCCATACCGTCATGCACCTCCGCGTTTCCGTCCGACGTTCACGTTTCGTCCCGCCCGCGTGCTCCTTTCCCTTGAGCCATGCCCGGGCGCCTGACGCCTTGTACCAGAGCCGAGCCGTCGTGTCAAGATACTGCTCCGCTAGGGGGCACTGATTCGATGGCTTCTTCGTTGACGCGACGGCGGCCCTGCCTTATGATTTCGTGGCAGACGGGACTCGATAGAGCCGGAGGGAAGTCACATGGACCTGGGTCTAAAGGGAAAGAGCGCGCTCATTACCGGCGGGGGCCGGGGGATCGGCCGGGGCATTGCCCTCGCGCTGGCGAAGGAGGGCGCCAACATAGCCATCGCCCAGCGCCACCCCGAGGCGGAGACGGTGCAGGAACTGAAGGGGCTCGGCGTGGAGGCCCACGCCATCCCGACCGACGTGAGCAAGGAAGACCAGGTCATCGCAATGGTGGCGAGGGCCGTCGACCTGTTCGGCCACCTCGACATCTACGTCAACAACTCCGCGCACCACTGGCACGAGCCGGTTACGAAGATGACGACAGAGGCGTGGATGAACACGATCAACACCAACCTCTCGGCGTGCGTGTGGGCGGTGCGGGAGGTCTCGCGGCACATGATCGCGCGCCGGAGCGGGAGCATCCTGATCGTGTGCTCCACGATCCAGTTCAACCCCGCCTTCAAGGAGGCGTCCTATCGCACGTCGAAGATCGGCCTGAAGGCGTGCGCCGAGACGTGGGCGCTGGAGCTGGCGCCGTTCGGCATTCGCATAAACATCCTGAGCCCTGGCATCTTCCTGACGAAGATGGCCGCGAACCTCAAGGAGGCCCTGGCCGACGAGGGGTTCCGGGAGAACTTCATGGCCCAGATTCCCATGGGGCGGCTCGGCGATCCGGAGGAGTGCGGCCCCGCTGCGGCGCTGCTGCTCTCGGACGTGGCGAGCCCCTACACCACGGGCAGCGACCTGGTCGTGGACGGCGGCTTCAAGCTCCGGCCCCTGACACTCATCACGCGCGACGAGATCCTGAGCATGAACGCGCAAACATAGCCGCTACCGCGCCGCCGCATTGCGCGGCCACCGAGAATGAGGAGGGCCAGAAGATCCGCTACGTCCGCATCTCTTACGAACTGACGCCCGACGATCCGGTTCCGCCCGGCATGCCTGCGATGACGCTGCGCCGTCGCTCCGATATGGCGCGCGGAGATGGTAGCAACATCCTGGAGCTAACGCTCAACACCCACGTGGGCACGCACGTGGACACTCCGCGGCACTTCATCGCGGACGGACTGTCGCTGACCGATTTCACGGCCGCTGAGTTCGTCTTCGCGCGGCCGGCCTGCGTCGAGGTGCCGCTGGGCGACGGTGAGCTTGTGCGGGCCGAGCACCTTGAAGCCCACGCGCCGGCGATCGCCGGGGCCGATCTGCTGCTGGTGCGGACGGGCCATTCCGCCGTGCGCGCCTCCGACCCGGGGCGTTACTCCCTCTATTCACCGGGGTTCAGCGTGGCCGGCGCGCGTTTCCTGCGGGAGGAGTTTCCGGGGCTGCGCGCCCTCGGGCTCGACACGATCTCGCTCGCCTGCATGCAGCACGTCGACGAGGGCTGCGAGGCGCACAGAATCCTCTTGGGCGGCGCGGGCAGGCGCTTCTTCCTCTTCGAGGACATGGACCTCTCTGAGGATCTTGCCGGCCTGCGCCGCGTCATCGCCCTGCCGCTGATGGTCGTGAGGGCCGACGGCGGCCCGTGCACGATCCTGGCCGAACTCCTCTGACCGACGGGTCCGCGGAAATCCAACAGCAGGGGTCAAGCATGTATCCGAAAACCAGAATGCGGAGGCTGCGGCGCACCGAGGGAATGCGGCGCCTGGCCGCGGAGACCGGGGTGTCCCGCGACGACCTCATCTACCCCCTGTTCGCCGTCCCGGGTGAGGGCAGAAGGGAAAGCATCCCGTCCATGCCCGGGGTCGAAAGAATGTCGGTCGACCTCCTTCGGGAGCGCGCGTCGGGCCTGAAATCGGGAGCGATCCTGCTCTTCGGCGTGCCCGATGCCGACGCCAAGGACGACACGGGCTCGTCGGCCGTCCGCGACGACGCCCTCGTCCCCGCAGCCGTGCGGGCGCTCAAGGACACGCGGCCCGACGTGACCGTGATAACCGACCTGTGCCTGTGCGCCTATACCGACCACGGCCACTGCGGCGTGCTTGCGGAATCGGGCGAGGTCGACAACGACGCGACGCTGCCCCTGCTCGCCGGTATGGCGCGGGCCCACGCCGCGGCGGGCGCGGACATGGTGGCGCCCTCGGGCATGATGGACGGCATGGTTGGCGCCATCCGCGAGGGGCTGGACGGGGCGGGCTTCCAGGGCACGGCCATAATGTCCTACGCGGCGAAGTTCGCGTCAGCTTTCTACGGGCCGTTCCGCGACGCGGCGCACTCCAGCCCGAGCTTCGGCGACAGGCGCTCCTACCAGTTCCCGCCCGGCAACGCGCGCGAGGCGCTGAAGGACGCCCTGCTGGACGAGGCGGAAGGCGCCGACTGGCTCATGGTCAAGCCCGCGATGCCGTACCTCGACGTCCTGCGCGATCTGAGGCGCGAGACGCGCCTGCCGATCTCCGCCTACCAGGTGAGCGGCGAGTACGCCATGCTCAAGTTCGCGGCCCGCGCCGACGCCATCGACGAGCAGGCGGCCGCGCTGGAATCCGTCCTGTGCATCAGGCGCGCCGGTGCGGACGCCGTCATCACGTACTACGCCGAAGACGTCTGCGGGTGGCTGGAAGCCGGCTGTTGATGTTCCTATTACGAATGGAAATGTAGGGGCACGCCATGGCGTGCCCGAATGAACGGCCGCGCACGCCGGGCCTTATGGGTGCCACGGGCCAAGGCGTAGCCTTGCCCGTGCCCGAGGGTGCTGTGGAACGCACGGACAAGCCTGATGGCTTGGTCCGTGGCACACCCACAACAGGAGGCGAGCCTCATGGCTTGGTCCGTGGCTCGCGGCCATGAGCATCCCGGCCCTGTCGCCAGTCCTTTTCGCCTTTCCTGCATCCTGTTGATCCGGTTGATCCCGTCTAAGAAGGCGTTTACCGAGGCATCTGACAGGATTGACGGGATGAACAGGATGGAGGAAGGCTCGCGACCATGAGCATCTCAGCCCTGTCGTCAGTCTTTCCTGCCTTTCCCGTATCCTGTACTACTCTGCGAAGCACGACTTCGCTGCGAAGCACGAGTTGATCCTGTAAATCCCGTCTAAAAGAGCCATTCGAGGAGCGTTTGACGACCGTTTGACCCACAAACGTCACACGAGGAGGTAGAACGAATGCCGGAACACGAGCCGCAGAACGTCAAGATAACCGTCATCGGGAAACTGGACTTGCGGGAGATTCATCCGAACGGTGGCACGGGCTGCAAAGCGTCCCTGGACCCCATCTGTCCCGCGTTCCAGATTGGCGACGAGTTCGTAACCGACGGGCGCCATCCGGACGGATTCTGCAACGCGGCGTTCGTTGACATCTACCGATACATCAGCTCCCTGCGCAGGGGCGCGAACTACTCCTGGATGGATGTTCCGGGCACTGCGGTGGCTTGCTGCACGGACGGGCTTCGGCCCGTCATTTTCAAGATTCAGCGCACCGATGAACAGCTCTGATACCGCCGCTCCGAGGGCCTCGACGCACGGCTCCGGACGACACGGAAGCGCCGTTTTCAAGACTTGATAAGGGGAGCAGG
>CAZXDF010000225.1:0-3209 GCA_964639345.1 uncultured candidatus Brocadiaceae bacterium
CGGTGAGTTTGCGGCGGTCCTCGCCGGTCCGGGGCTGCCTACTTCCTCCCCTTCTTGCGCCTGCCGCCGGATTTCAGACGCTCCTTGATCGCTTCCACCTTTGCAGAACCCGCGGACAGGACCAGCTCGTCTATGGAAGCGCATTCGAAGAACCTGGCCCCGCGCTCATGCCAGCGCGCTGCATCGCGCGGCGACTCGGGCGGAACCCCCCACGCAATCCCGCCGGCCTGGGCCGCCTTGCGAACCTTCTCGATGGCACGTAGGACCTTCGGATGGCGCGTCTTTATCGGCACACCCAACGACCGTGACAGGTCCCATGTGCCCACGTTGAAGACGTCAATGCCGGGCACCGACGCAATCTCATCGATGCTCTCAATGGCCTCCCTGTCTTCGATCATCAGCATTACCACCGTGGAGCGGTTTGCGGCGCGGAGGTACCGCTCGGAGTCGTCGACTCCGAAGCGCACGGGGCGCCGCGCCCCAGCGCCCCGGTTCCCCGCCGGAGGATAAAGCGCCGCCGCCACGACCTGCCGGGCCTCCTGTGCACTCTTGACGTGCGGGACGAGCACCCCTTCGGCCCCGAGGTCGAGCGCCCGCTGGATCTCACCGTGTTCGAGATGGTTGACGCGCCAGATCGGCGGCACACCCACGGCGCGCGCGGCAACGGTCATCGCCTCCGCCTGCGCCACGTCAAGCGAGCCGTGCTCGAAGTCCATCTGGACCAGGTCGAAACCGGCATGTCCCGCCAGCTCCGCGAGCGTCGGATGCCCGATGCTCACTCCGCATCCAAGTATCGCCTCACCCGCCTTGATGCGGGCCTTCAGCGGACCCGAGGGCCTTGGGGCCCGCGGCCGCCGCCGCGCCGGTGCCGAACGTCCAATGGGTCTAAGGGCCATCGCCTTCCTCCTCATTCAGCGGTGCTTGTCCGCGGCCTTCGCCAGCGCCTTCCAGAGGTCGCTTCGGGGCCACATGGGGCAGCTCTCACGGAAGACAACCTCGTCCACGCCGCGCTCTTGTGCGCCGGCGAACAGGGACTCAAACCACTCGCCAGCCCCCTCATCCGCAACCGGATACGTGTTGACCTCGAGCATGAGTCGGCAGCGGCCGCGCACCAGTTCCTTCGCCTCGTCGACCTGAGCGAGCGCCGTCTCGACCTTCTCGTTGGCCGAATTGTGCCCGCAGCAATAAGTATCGATGAGGCCCTCGGCGACCCAGGTCTCATGGTCCTCAAGGTTGGCGAGGCCGTTCGGGACAGCACTGGTCGCCTTCGCGCCGGTTTTCATGCACTCGAACAGGTTGTCGTGCCAGCCCTCCTCGCCCGGCGGGGCCGCCAGAAGGCCGATCTCCGCATCAGGATGGAGCGTTCGCTGGATGCCCCGCGCCCGGCGCATGAAGTCAGTGGTGAATTGCGCGCGGAAACGCAGCCACTCGTCGTCGTCATTGGGAATCTGCCACGGGTCGCGCCCCACTGCTTCCTTGAACGCCTCGACCATGGCGTCCTCGTAGCCGAACTCCCAGATGCCGATCTCGTCGAATCGCCCGACCAGGACGTCGCCGCTCTTGAACCAGTCGTAGAACACGCCGTCCGGCTCGTAGCTCATTACCTCCCGGAACAGGCCGATGCGGCGGGCCAGCACCTCCGGATGGATGGGTGAAAGCTCGCTCGGGGAGTGCTGCCCCCGCCGGTTGACCGACAGGAACTGGGGGTAACGCTTCACGAAATCGCTGCGCACCCCGCAGCAATGGTCCTCGCACCGGGTCTCATGCCACACCACGAACTCCATTCCCAGCTCGCCGCATCGCGCCCGGGCGCAGGCGAAGTGGTCGAACGCCGCGTAGTCGAGCGAGGCGTTGATCGACTCATATTCCTCGCGCGTTCGCCAGCCGATCTCGATCTGCGGGGCGGCCTCCTCGATATCGAACCGGAGGCCGGTGCCGGTGATCCGGCTGGGGTAGCTCGACATTCCACAGCCCAGGCTCCGAAGGTAGAGGCGCATCACGCCCGCCTCGTGCAGCCGATTCAGGATGTGGTAGACGCCGGGCTTGCCGTAAGTGCCGTAGGCCATCGCATGGTCTTCAAGCGTAACGAGGCAGCCGAACTTCATGAGAACGCTCCTCCAGGGCCTCCGTGGGAAGTTTGACCTGGCAGTGCCAAGTTGCGAGCGGTCAGGGCCAGTGCTCCGGCACGCGCCAGCGGACGACGTGCGACGCAATGTCCTTCGTGACGGCCGGGTCCTCCTTGAACATGCGCACGTAGTAGCCGGTGATGATGCTGCCGGGATGGATCATGGGCATGGGTCCTTCCCTCCGGAATCAGGAAGACGGGATGGTTCGGCATATCTCTTCAGCTCGGACATTGTGAAAAGCGCCCGAAAGCTGAGGCCCTCCTTTCGGAGATTGTCCGAAGCGCCGGACTCCCGGTCTATGACGCAAATGACATCCTCGACTACTGCGCCAAGCGCGCGTAGCTCCTTCGTGGACTCGACAATCTGACCTCCGGAGGTCACAACGTCCTCAACAACGACGAGGTGCTTTCCCGCTACGTCCTGCCCCTCGGCCAGTTTGCATGTCCCGTGTTCCTTCGCCTTCTTCCGCACAAACAACGCGGGCAGGCCGGCCAACTTCCAGAGGACGGTGACAACGGGGATTCCCCCCATCTCGAGGCCCGCCAGCACCTCACAGTTGGTTGGAACCATCCCGGCCATGCCCTCCGCAATGCCCTTCAGGAGGCAGGGGTCTGCTTCGAAAAGGTACTTATCGAAGTACTCGTTGCTTGTCCTCCCGGAACGGAGGACGAAGTGTCCCTTGATGTAGGATGCCCTATACACTTGCCTAGCGAGTTCGCAACGTTTCATCTGAGTTTGCTCTGCCAACGTTCCGCGCATCAGCGGTCATCGGTCCGCTGCATGCGCTGGCTAGTCGATTCTCGATGCCCTTTCCACATATACAAGTGCCCTTCATAGGGCACTCCGCCCTGCGCTGCAATCTGAGCAATGGCCTCAGCTTCGTGCGCTTCTCGACGCCGGAGGTCCTCAGCCGGCACACCATTGGAGGTGCCAACCATGATGAGATACTTAGGATCAAAGAAGTGCTCGAAGATCAGCTGCGCTCTCGCCATGTGATAGTCTGAAGTAACCACGCAAACCGATCGCACCTCAAGAGTATCAAGAATTCGCTTAGGATGACCCCTTCCCGCTTCTTGTGCCAGT
>CAZXDF010000226.1:0-5807 GCA_964639345.1 uncultured candidatus Brocadiaceae bacterium
CAGATGTCGATCCCGATCGGCTCCTTCTCCAGCCCCAACCCCTTTAGCACGTCACACAGTTCCGCGGCGAGCTTCCTCGTTGTACCCACCATGGGTGGGATCGCGCCCTTTATGGAGCTGCTGGAGACCCGAACGTTGTCGCCGAGCCACGGGCAATATCGGTGCTTCAGAGGGACGGCGCTTCCGATCGTGAACAGCAGCGGATCGGCGCCCTTCGGAACGAGGCAATACACGCCGAGCTTGTCGCGAGCCCATTCGCCGATCGTGGTGTTCGTGGTGTAGCGTATGTTGTCGAAGTCGAAGAAGAGCAGGGAGCCCATGTCTGACCGGCGTTCCAGGCTCTCGGCCACCTTCCGTGACCGGTCTTTTCGGAGCTTGTCGAAATCGATGCGAATCTCTTTGTCTACCGAACCCGTTCCCAGCGTCATCGACTATGCCTCCCAAGCAAGATTGAACCACGGGCCTGTTTGCGCTGCCAACATGGGCACCCGCCGGCCCCTGAAACCCATCCGAAGCTTGGACTTCTCTCTACGCGTGCCTATAGATAATCCAACCGGCGTCGACCATCACGATGGAACCGCACATGTAGCTGGCGTCGTCCGAGGCGAGGAAAGCCGCCGGCCCGGCTATCTCGTGCGGCTGGCCGATCCGGTTCAGCGGGATGTTCTTCAGAAGGGTCTCAGCATTCTCCTTGACCTTGAGGTCATAGTTCTGGAGGGCGTAGATGGGGGTCTCGATGATTCCCGGCGCGATGGCGTTCACATTGATGCCGTAGGGCGCCAGCTCGCAGGCCAGCTCCCGCGTCATGCCAACGACGCCGGCCTTGCTGGCCGTGTAGATCGACTCGTCGGGGTAGCTGACTATTCCCGATATGGAGGCGATGTTGATGACCTTGCCGTATCGCTTCTCGATCATCGTCGGCACGACCGCCCGGGTCATGTACCACAATCCCCGAAGGTTCAGGCTGAGCACGCGGTCGAAATCCTCGAGCGTGCACTCCTGGATGGGTTTCTTGACCGCCACGCCGGCGTTGTTGACGAGGATGTCCACCGTGCCGAACTCTTCGAGCGTGCGCTCGGCCACGTTGTCGATATCCTCCGGTTTCGTGATGTCGGCCTGGACGAAGATGGACTCACCGTCGGCCTCCACGATCTCGTCGGAGACCCTCTGTCCGGTTTCGGCATCGATATCCGCGACCACGACCTTCGAGCCTTCCTTGCCGTATCGCCGCGCTACCGCCTCGCCGATGCCTCGACCGGAACCGGTCACGATGGAGACTCTGTCTTTCAGCATCATCTGCGATCTCCTTTCGCGTGAATACGGATGTCGCCAACGGGCCGCGCCCACGTCAGTCAAACGAATGTCCGGCGCCTGTCGTACCTGATCGGCACCTCCCATTTGCGAGCGCGCAATGGGGTCCATGGCGCTCACTTCGAAGTATATGCCCGAGGCCAGGGCTTGTCAACGTTCTGCGCACGGGATGTGTCCGTAATGGGCGCATGAAGTCCAAGAAACAATCGCCTGCCGGTCGGACCGGCCTCAGGCCTCGCCGTAGCGGGCCACGCGCACCTCCGCCGTCACGGCGTGAGCCGGCATGTTCTCAACCCGGCACTGCCGGGCGGTGACAGCGCCCAGCAGCCGGCTCGCCGCAGGAGTCATCCTCTGGTAGGTCACCGTCTTGAGGAACTTGCCGACCCACAGGCCACCCGTGTATCGCGCGGCGCGGCCCGTGGGCAGGATGTGGTTGGTGCCGATGCTCTTGTCGCCGTAGGCCACGGTGGTCTCTTCGCCGACGAACAGGGACCCGTAGTTCCTGAGGCTGTCGAGATAGTAACCCGCATCGGCCACGTGCAGTTCGAGGTGCTCGGGCGCGTAGTCGTCACTGATCGCCACGGCCTCCTCGCGGTCATCGGCGATGTAGATGCGACCGTTATCGTTCCACGATACCTCGGCCACGTCCCTGGTAGGCAGCCCCTTCAATTGCCTCTCCAGTGCCTCCGTGCACCGGCGGGCGAAACCCTCGCTGAAACACGCGAGGGCGACGCCGCTGTTGGGATCGTGCTCGGCCTGCCCAAGCAGGTCGCAGGCGACCAGCGCGGGATCGGCGGCATCTTCCGCGATCACCATGATCTCCGTCGGCCCGGCGAGCAGGTCGATCCCGCAACGCCCGAAAAGCTGTCGCTTGGCCTCCGCCACGAACCTGTTGCCGGCTCCGCACAAGACGTCCACCGGGTCGACCAGGCCCATGCCGAAGGCCATCATGGCCAACGCCTGAACGCCGCCGAGGATGAAGATGCGGTCCGCGCCGGCCTTCTTCATGGCGTTGACCGTTGCGGGATAGTAGCCCTTACCCTTGACGGGCGGCGTGCAGGAGCAGATCAGGTCAACGCCGGCCATCCGGGCCGGAATGATGCTCATCTGCGCCGAGCCGAACATCGGATACCGCCCGCCGGGAATATAGGTGCCGACGGATTTCACGGGTATGTGCTTGTGGCCGAGGACCACGCCGGGGCGGATCTCCACTTCGAGCGGCTGCAAGGTCGCGAGCTGGGCTTCGGCGAAGCGCCGCACGTTGCCCTGGCAGAAATCGGTGTCCTCGATGACATGAGGATCGAGCCTGCCTATGGCTTCCTCGATCTCGCTCGCGCTCAGCTCGAAAGCCTCGGGGGCCCAGTCGTCGAACCTCCTGCTGTACTTGCGGACCGCGTCCATGCCGTTCTTCTCGAGATCCAGAAGCATTTCAGAAACGACGCCCGCAGTCTCGGGATCACTCTCGAACAGATGATGCCCGCCTTCCTTGAACATCCGCATGGGTTTCCCTCCCGAATGGTGGTCCACTTGAGCACGCGCAGTTGTCCGCACTGCGCAGCAGCTCTGCTCCACAGCAGCCCTGCTGCGCGGCAGCCCTGCTGTGCGGAGCGCATCGCCGAAGCCGGCTGCCGGGCCGCGACAACTTGTCAGGGGGCGGCGATCTCGCAATCGTACCGGGGGTCCGGGCGTGTGCCGTCGCCGAGCTTGATCACCTGGATCAACATGCTCCGGTCCTCATGGATCGTCACCAGCGTGACGTGATGGAAGTAGCCGCGAGTGGGCGGCCGGGCGGGCATGCTGCCGCTGTGCACCTCAATGTCCGACCCGGCGCCTCCGGAGACAACGTACCGAATGCCGTTGAGCGCAGTGTTGTCGTAGCCGTGCATGTGGGCGCAGTGGACCAGGCGGACGCCCGACCCTTCCACGATTTCGCGAAAAGTGCGAAAAGCCCCGCTCTCCTGCGCCCGGAAACTAAGCACCGCAGACGGCCCCATCCAGTCATACCGACCTTCCATGTAGGGTGGGACGTGGAAGAACAGTATCCTGTTGGGAGGCCCCTCAAGGCGGACCACGTTGTCAAGGAACTCCATGTCCTCGTACCGAGGTCCGGCGATCCCATGTGAGGGGTTCAGGTGCGCGCTGTATGTCCCGATGAACCTGGTATGTCCATAGTCGAAGTAGAAGTTGTAAGGTCCAAAATGCCTGTGATAAAGCTCTTCGCCGTCGGCGGCCTCGATGTCGTGATTGCCGACAATCGAAATCGCCGGGATATCCAGGCTCTCGATCATCTCGAGGTGGGGTTTGTAGCGCTGAATGCCTGGAATCGGCCGGATGTTCTGGAAGTCAAACCGCGAATCGCCGTCGAGATCCGCTGGTGGACTCGCAAAGTCGCCGAGGAAGGCAATGAACAGGGGGGGCGGGTCCAACTGCTTGATTTGTTCCAACAGATGCTGCCAGCGTGGATTGCCGGCCCAATCGGTGTCACCCGCAAGAACATAACGCACCGGGTACGCAACAGGACGCGCCACAATCTCAGCGATCGCCAGTTCGTTGTAGTTCACGTGCCCACCCCCGTCTAGTGATCGAGGACAAGGCCCTCAGGGGTGACGCGGAGCCGGGCGATGCGGCTGTCCGCCGTCCCCTTTACCCCCGACATGCAGTGTCCCATGTAAGTCACCACCACAACGTCGGGTTCGGCCAAGGCAGCCACCTGATTGGCCCATTGCGGGTAGTCGACGATTACCGGCGGGTCCCAGGTGCGGCCGCCGTCGCGGCTGAGGTGCGCGGCGAAATGGGGAAAGCGCGTCGTCGCCACCACGGCCCCGCTCGCCGTCGCCGTCAGCGACGGACAGTAGCCGGGGAACGGCCCCAGCGCGGCGGGGTCCCACGTGCGGCCGCCGTCTCTCGACTGCCGCTTCCACATGTAAGGGTCCTTCGACGGGCGGCAGATACCCATCACCACGTTCTCTCGGACCTCCGCAAAGCGCGTTTCGCCGCCGCTACCGGCCATGGCGGCGTCGATGGTGTTGGTCGGGATCGGCTCCCCCGGGTGCCAGTTGCTGCTGTCGCACCTGACGGGCGCCGACCAGGTTCGTCCGTCATCTTCGCTCCGAACGACGAAAGTCGTGCCGACGGAGAGGAACTCCGCGTCCAGGTCCGGGGGCTTCGTCCAAGAGCAATCCAGAGGCAGCACGAGGCTCCCGTCGTGCATGCGCACGGGCGGCGTGGGGCCCGGTGCGTTCCACCCCTTCGGCCACTCACCACCGATCTTCATCTCGTTGGGGCCTATCCAGGTTCGCCCTTCGTCCTTTGACTCGTATGTGTACAGCATCCATGGCTTCCCGATAGGGTGCGGCGGGGCGTTGTTGAACATGCAGACCCAGGTGCCGTCCCGGCGCACGTAGTTCGTGCCCACACCCTGGTGAAGCGTGGCGGCCTCCGGCGCGGCCCAGGTGCGCCCCGCATCGCTTGAGCGCAGGTAGACGCCCCGCTTGTTCTCACCATAATTGGGGTTGCCCATTATCAGGTAGACCAAGAGCTTGCCGGCCCCGCCATTGAACATGTTCGCATAACCCTGACACGTCTCCGGGTCAACCACAGGGCAGGGGCTGATCCAGTGCTGAGGCGGCGGCACCAGCCCGGGCCAATCGGACGGCGTGCCCGGCGGGCCGTCTACTTCGAGGTTCGTAAAGTGGGGCGGCGTGTGGCTCAGGGAAGCGATGCCGCCCAGGCCCAGCCGGCCGGACGCGTAGGTGTGGTCCTCCACATCGGCGACGAGTATGTCCTCGATCCACGCGCGAAGGCGCGGGCCCCGGGCCTCTACCCGGGCCTCGTACCAGTTCTCGTTCATCGCGCAGAGCCCCGGCACCAGGCCGAAGTTCAGATAGCGCTGCAACGGCGTGCCGTCGCCTATCACCATCCCGGCCCAGAAATGCCGCGCGCGCACCTGCTGCCCGCACCACGGCACATCCAGGGCGTAGAACCGCCGGCTGTCCTGCACGCGAAACAGCAGACGTGCAGCGCCGAAGCCCCAGCGGAACTTGAAGCGGAAGCGCGCGGTGAAGTCCGCGTATGCTTCGTCGCTCCGCACCGCCAGGTACTCGATGTCATGGCCGTCCGGCGGGATCAGTTCTCCGCCGGGACCATCCGTCCAGTTGCCGTGCATGAACGACCAGCCCTGTCCGTCGCCGATCTGCAGTCTTGTCATGCTCACTCCATCTCCCGATAGGGGTTTCATCTTCTCCACTCAATCGATGCCCAACGGCACCGGGCCGTCGGGTGTGATGCGGATGCGCTGCGTGCGCATCGGGCGCCGAAGCGTCTCGCCCATCGCCTCGGGGTAGGCGACCAGCACGACGTCCGGCTCGGCCTCGATCGCCCGCCCGTTGAAGGACGTGCAGAAGTCGATGATCGTGCCCTCGTCCCAGTTCAGCCCGCCGTCGGCGCTGATGTTAAGACTCAGGCCCGGTCCACGCTTCACGAGCGCCAGGTAACCC
>CAZXDF010000227.1:0-3087 GCA_964639345.1 uncultured candidatus Brocadiaceae bacterium
CGACCTTGCCGTCGAGCTTCTTGTGGTGCTTGACCGACTCGTCGAAGAGCTTCTTCATCTCCCAGGCCATCTGGCCGTAGTAGGTGGGCGAGCTGGCGATGATGCCGTCGTAGAGAAGCAGGTCGTCGGGCGTGCTCTCGGTCACTTTCTTCACGTCCACCTCTGCCCCGGCCTCCCGGGCGCCCCCGACCACCAGCTCGGCCATCTTCTCCGTCGTTGCGCCCCGCGAGTAGTAGACAACCAGAATCTTCGCCATCTCTCATGCTCCCTTCCCCGCTAACGCCTCCGGCGCAGCAGCGGTCCCCGGGCTGCCGCAGGCGCAGTGTGCATGAAAGCGGACGGAGCCGCAAGCAGTCATGAGGCTCCGCCCGTTCCATCTCGCACGTCGTAGCGGACTCGACCGAGCGCGTCAGTGTGCCTTCTCGGTGAACCTCGCCTCGCGGATGACCGTGACGAGAATTTCGCCCGGATACTGGAGTTCCTGCTCGATCTCGCGGGCGATATCGCGGGCGAGCTTGGCCGCCACCTTGTCGTTGACCTTATCGGAGCTGACGAGGACCCGCACCTCGCGGCCGGCCTGAATGGCGAAGGCCCGGGCCACGCCCTCGTGCTGCTTGGCCAGTCCCTCCAGGCGCTCGAGGCGCTTGATGTAGCGCTCTAGCGTCTCGCGCCTCGCCCCGGGCCTGCTGGCGCTCATGGCATCGGCCGCGATGATCAGACCCGCGTATAGGGTATCGGACTCGACCTCCTCGTGATGGGACTCAATGGCGTTCACCACCAGAGGGTCCTCGCGCCATCGGCGCGCCTCCTCGGCGCCCAGATGGGCGTGCGACCCCTCGTGCTCATGGTCCAGCGCCTTGCCGATGTCGTGCAGCAGGCCGCAACGTTGGGCCAGGCGCACGTCGAGATCCAACTCCCCGGCCATCATCCCGGCAAGGCGGCCGACTTCGATCGAGTGCAGCAGCGCGTTCTGCCCGAAACTGGTGCGGAATTTCAGTCGGCCCAGAAGCATCTTGATCTCGTCCGGAACGCCCGAAAGGCCCATCTCGTAGACGGCGTTCTTGCCGGTCTCGGCAATGATGCGCTGCATCTCTTGCCAAGCCTTGTCAGCCATCTCCTCGATGCGGCCCGGGTGGATTCGCCCGTCACCGATAAGCCTCTCCATGGCCAGCTTGGCGGCTTGCCGGCGGACGCTGTCAAAGCTGCTCAAGACGATCACCCCCGGCGTGTCGTCCACGATCACGTCCACGCCTGTGGCCTTCTCGAACGCGCGGATGTTGCGCCCCTCACGGCCGATAATGCGGCCCTTGATGTCATCGTTTGGCAGCTCTATCGCGCAGACGGTCGTCTCGCTCGTCGTCTCAGCAGCGCAACGCTGAAGGGCCTGAGTGACGACCTCCTTGGCCTGCTCGTCCGCGCTCTCCTTCGCCCTGGAAAGCCGGGAGTTGATCATTTCCGTGCAGTCCCGCTCCACTTCATCCCTGGTGCTGTCAACCAACATCTTGTAGGCGTCATCATGGGAAAGCCCGCTGATGCGATAGAGTTCCTGCTTCTCCTGCTCGAGGATGCCATCGAGTTCCGACTGCCTCTGACTCAACTGGCACCGGCCCTCGGCCAGATTCTTCTCGGCCGTCTCCAGGAACTTCTCTTTCTTCAAGAGCGTGTCGTGCTTCTTGTCCAGCCCATCTTCGCGCTTTTCGACTCTGCGTTCCGCCTGACGGGTTTGCCGGCGGGCTTCCTGGCTCTCCTTTTCGAATCTCTCCCTCTGGTCGATGATTTCCTGCTTCGCCTGGACTTCCATCTCCCGCCTCATCTGCTCGGCCTCATGCCGGGCGTTGGACAGAATGTCGTCCCGTCGCTTCTCCGCATCCTTGCGCACCTGTGACGCAACGTAGATGCGCATGAAGTATCCGAGCACAATTCCCGCCACCAAACCGACGAGAACCCACGGTAACTCCGATATGACTAGTAGTGTCGGCAATTTACGTTCCTCCCGCTTCTGGGCAAGGTCTTGCAGACGAAAGGGCAGAACCGGAAGGGATGGCACCAGCCGGAAGGAATGCACGCTGCGGATCGGGCGCGCCAAGAACCGTACCTCACACGCCCGCAAGCCCCTGTCAGGTCACTTTCAAGCGAAAGCACGCTCAAGACGACAGGAAACCGACACCGTTAACTCAGCCAAGGTGGCGACGCGCTGCCCAGGGCATTGTGCGACCCTTACGTCCCCCAGGCATGTCCCCGGCAGGACGAGTGGCTTTGATGGCCATCCCGGTCCAGCCTGGAGCACCATGAATCTTCACGCCGCCCATCCGCGGCCAAAGCATTTCTCGCCCACAACATCTGCTGCGCGGCAGAGAAGTGGTATCGGGATTCTATCGGTGCAATCGCTTAACGGTAGTTCGTCGCGGCAAACCTGCAGGAGGCCGCCCAACCATCCTCGCCAGCCGGGTTCCCTTCCCTACCTCTTCAGGCTGCATATTTCTCCGCTGGACGGGCTTTCGGCCACTGCCACTACACTATCATCACATCCGTGAGCACACGGCTTCTGGTCAGTGGACCTTGCTCTTCAATCCTCATGCGCAAAAGCCCGTCGGCGGCTGATCTCCAGCACGCTCCGTCCCGTTATCTGGGGGCGCATTCCCGCATGCTCACGCGTCCATTATGCGCAAATGCTCGCCCCCTGTCAAGCCCGCGGCATGGTTAGGGTGCCCCCCGGGCCCCTGGTAATGGCGATCAGCCGTCTGCGGGAAGTGTGCCGTAGGATGCTACAGGGCGCTCTCGCACCGCTCCCGTGCGCCAGGGGGAAGGCTTGCGCCTGCTTCATCTGGTGATCGGCGCAACAAAAAAAAGGCGCTGGCTTGAAACGGCCAGCGCCTTTCGCAAAAAAACCCGGCAACGACCTACTTTCCCAGCCCGAAGGCCTGTATCATCGGCGCAAGAGGCTTAACGGCCGTGTTCGGGATGGGAACGGGTGTATCCCTCTTGCTATGATCACCGGGAATATCCATGGTGAACAGCCATGCGCCAGTAAAGAGCCGACTCGGAACGCAACGAAAACACGCAGGTGTCAGCCTCTCGGCGGATTAG
>CAZXDF010000228.1:0-3120 GCA_964639345.1 uncultured candidatus Brocadiaceae bacterium
CCGTCATGCCCGGCGAGCCGGCCACGGTCAGCACGTGGCCGAAGCTCCCCTTGTGCGCGTCCCGTGCACGGGGCGGCACGAAGAAGGGGGCCGAGGCCCCGGGAATGCGGTCTCCATCCTGCGCCAGTGCATCACTCATCCTGCGGCCCCCCGTCGGCCTGGGGCGGGGTTTCGGCCAAATCATTGATCATCGCTGCCAGGTAGCCCGCCCCGAACCCGTTGTCGATGTTCACCGTCGCCACGCCCGCGGCGCAACTGTTCAGCATCGTCAGAAGCGGCGCTATGCCGCCGAAGCTGGCCCCGTAGCCGACGCTGCTCGGCACGGCGATGACCGGCCGCGCCACCACGCCCCCGACCACGCTGGCCAGGGCGCCCTCCATGCCGGCGACGACCACGAGGGCGTTGGCCTGCTGGAGCCTCTCGACGTAACCCAGCAGCCGGTGGATGCCGGCCACGCCGACGTCGCTCACCAGTTCCACCCGCGCGCCAAGCACCTCGGCGGTCACCACCGCCTCCCAGGCCACGGGCAGGTCACTGGTGCCGGCCGTGACCACCATCACCAGGCCCTGCGGCTCGGGCGGGTCGGGTTGCACCACGATGCAGCGCGCCTCGGACCGATACCGGGCCTCGGGCACGGCGGCGGCAACGGCCTCGAAGTGCGAGGCATCGGCACGCGAGGCCAGCACATCGTGGCCCCGGTCGCGGATGCACCGCGCGATCTCGGCCACCTGCTCCGGCGTCTTGCCGGTGCACAGGATCACCTCGGGGGCCCCGCAGCGCAGCGCCCTGTGGTGGTCGATCTTGGCGAAGCCGATGTCCTCGAACGGCAGGTGGCGCAGCTTGCCCAGCGCCTCCGCCACCGTCAGGCGGCCCGCCTTCACCTCTTCCAGCAGCTTCTTGATGCCTTCGTCTTCCAAAGAGAACACCCAGGTCAAAGTCTAACGTGTCGAGTCAGGGCCGGCCGAGAGCCGCTCACTGATGAATACCACCAAAACCTCCCGCGCGCAAGGCGCACCGAGCCCGGCCCATCGCATGGGGCCCGGCCCGGCCCATTGCTACGGGCTGGCCTCCAGGGACAGGGGCGCAGTGCGGCCGGCCTGGTGGAGGTGATACCCCAAGCCCGCGACTACGGCCGCATTGTCGCGACAGAGTTCCTTCGGCGCCAGCGTCACCGTGAGACCCGACTGCTGCGCCTGCCTCGTGAGGCGCTCGCGCAGCACCGCGTTGCAGGCCACCCCGCCGCCCAGTATGACGCCGGCCGCGTCGGCCTGTTCCGCCGCCAGGCACGTCTTTCGCACGAGCACCTCCACGACGGCCTCCTGGAAGCTGGCCGCAACGTCCGCGACGAACTGCGGCTCGTAACTCGCCCGGGCGATGTCCTCCTTCGAGGCGTTCTGGCCCAGGCAGTGGTAGAGCGCGGCCGTCTTGATGCCGCTGAAAGAGAAGTCCAGGCTCTCGCGGCCCAGCCACGCCCGGGGGAGTTCGACGGCCTTCGGATCGCCCCCGACGGCCACGCGCTCGATGGCCGGCCCGCCGGGGTAACCCAGGCGCAGGATGTTCGCGACCTTGTCGAACGCCTCGCCCGCCGCATCGTCGGTAGTTGCGCCGAGCAACTCGTGATCGAGCGGCCCCCTCGTCAGAAACAGGCTCGTGTGCCCGCCGCTCACCACCAGGCTCACGGCCGGCAGCGTCGGGCCCGCGCCGCCCAGCCACGCGCCGTAGATGTGGGCCTCGAGGTGGTCCACAGCGACCAGCGGCACATCGAGCACCCAGCTCGCCGCCTTCGCCGCCGTCAGGCCTATGAGCAGCGCGCCGATCAGGCCCGGCCTCGTCGTCACGGCCACGGCGTCCACGTCGTCGACGCTTAGATGAGCCTCCTTCAGCGCCTGGTCCATGCAGGGCAGAATGCTCTCAATGTGCGCGCGGCAGGCGATCTCCGGCACTACGCCGCCGAAGCGTCCGTGCAGCTCATCCTGGCTGGCCACCACGCTTGAGAGGATGCGCCGACCGTCCTGAACGACGGCGCACGCCGTATCGTCGCACGAGGTCTCTATGCCGAGGATATTCATTTAGCCCGCACCGCCGCCCACATGACTCATCAGATTAGGGACGCGTTCCTGGAATGATCCCCCTCCTCACGCGTGCTCAGAAGGGGATTGCACACCTCGCCGTGAGGCCGCACGGACATTCTACAACGCCCCGCCCCGAATAGCCACGCGCCCGAAGGGGGAGAAAGTGATCGCACTGCGCCCTGAGGTTGGTCTCTTCCCACGTCAGGCGCCTTGGCGCTTCGGTGAACGCCCGGAGACCGCTCGGCCGGGCGATCTCTCCCGCTCTGCTCCATTGCCCGAACGGGAGGAACCGGGGTAGGCCCTTCTGCACCTTGACTTTGCGCGCGCTGTTGACTACATTGTCGGTTGGCCATCTTTTCGCAGGGCCTTCCGCGCCAGGAAGAGGCGGTTCGAGGCGGCGTAGCCAAGAGGACCAAGGCAACGGTTTGCAAAACCGTCATCCACGGGTTCGAATCCCGTCGCCGCCTCCAAGTCGTCCTTCCCCGGGGGGGCGTGAGCGATCCACAGGCAATCGCGCAGCCGGCGCGGCTGATCGGGCGAGTGGCGGAAGGGAAGACGCACTGGACTTAAAATCCAGTGGGCTACTATAGCCCGTGGGGGTTCGAATCCCCCCTCGCCCACCACTGACGCCGCCGTCCGGCACCACTCATGGCTTGCCGACCCGCGTTCGCGGAAGCCCTCCCGCAGCGTGTGCGCACACACAGCCCTGAGCAATCGGAGTTCCTTCTTGACTACCTTGCGTCAACGTGAGAGAATCCCTTAGTGGTCATCGGCTCGTACGAACGCACCTACGATGCCGCTTCCCTTCTGGGAACTGAGCTTTGACCCACTGCGAGTTCGCGCTGAACTCTACGGTACAGGGGCGCAGTCTTTCGTCAGATTGCAGTACCCGGAGCCGGGGAGAGTCATAACCGAAAGTTGTGTTTAGACGAGGAGGGGAAGGTGGCGTATCCTGGGTGATTCAGTTCGGGTCACCCACCTTACAAGGAAGGGGTGGATACGCCATGAGTGATGGTAACGTTGTGGAGCTGCCGGGTCCAGCATCGGA
>CAZXDF010000229.1:0-2675 GCA_964639345.1 uncultured candidatus Brocadiaceae bacterium
GGCCTGTGCGGCCGGCATCGCTTGACGCGTTCCGGCGAATCGAGAAGAGCGCGGCTCAACCAACTGACCTCTTAGATGCAGACGGGGCCACAGAGATTTGCTCCACTCAGGAGCACAACCGGTGGCGTCGAAAACTAGAGTCAGTGAGAGAGAAGCGTCCTTGCCTGTCGCTGGGTGGTTTGGGCCTCACACGGCCGGGTTCAGGGCTCCGTTACAGGACCCACCATGCGACTGAGCCTACCTCTGCGGCAGTCGCAACCCCCAGGACGGTTGAGGCCGTGATGCCACGCCAATCCGGCGGTAGCGGCCGCAATGCAGCTGCCACGATCCCCGCCAGGGCCATAGCCGTGCCAGCCAGCAGCAGGTCCCGTCGAGCTCGAGGCCCGGCGATTCCCATCACCTTGTGAACATGTCCCATGGCTCTGGCAACCGGTAGCAGCATGGCGCGGCTCTGGGGCTTGGCCGGGCTTTCTCCACGGGAGACGCTCTCTAGTGCGCGTCTCAACCCTCCTTCGTCGCGGGCCCAGTGGGCGCGGAAGACTATCTCGCCCTTCCGGTCGGCAAGAAAGGCGGCGTTCGGTTTTCCATCCAGGGCCTGATGGAGCGTCCCGTCGATATCGTCAAACGCGACCGGCCACGGAATTTGGTACATGTCCCGCAGCGCGTGGGCGTGCTCGAGCTTCTCTTCGAGCGTCCCTGGCTGCGGAAAATTCTCCCCGGGATGCGCCTCGCGGACGTTGACGCTGACGAACGCGACCCGTTCGCCGAACTGGGCACGGAGGCGCTTCAGAGCGGGCATGGCACTGGCCGTCATCGGGCATGTGATGGACCCCAGAATCAGAAGCAGAGGCCGGTCGCCGACAAAATCGGTCTTGTTTACGCGGTTCCCATCGGTAGTCACCATGTCGAACTCTGGCAGCGGATCGCCTTGACGAGGCGCCGATCCGCGAAAGCGGATATCTTGAAGCAACCGCCTGGTCGTAAAGTGATCGTAACGGTAGTCGCTGGTACGCATCCACATCCTCCCCCTGGGCTATTGGCTTCAGCGCGTGACGTTTCGCGCCGCTTCGCGTGACATATTCAAACGTTGAGATGTCCCACACGACGGTCGCGATTCTTCGCGCACTCCCGGTCGCTGGCGGCCATTCGATTGCCACCGACGAAGGACGCGGATGGTCGCGGGTTCACGCGTAGCCGGTGACGGGCGGGGGTGTGGGCCTGGGCGGGGTGCCGCTCGTCAAGGTATGCAGGGAGTCAAGACAGCACGGTGCCGTACTGCGGACGTACGCTGCAGCTTTTTTCCGCCACCGGCCCGTCAGGCCGGGCATCGGACGGCGATGCTATCCTACGAGGTTGGGGGGAACGCCAGTTCTCTCGAACTCGCGGATGATTCGCACAGTCTCCTCTGCTATCGCCCATTGAGCCTCAAGCGTCTGTCCGCCGACATGATGTGTCCCGATAACACCTTCGAGCTCGAAGAGTTCGTTTTCAATCGTGCCCGTGCCACTGGAGGGTTCGCCTGTGAACACGTCCAGGCCGGCGCGGATACCCTTCTCCTTAACGGCCCGCGCCAGGGCCGACTCGTCGACTACCTCGTCTCGCGCGGTGTTGATGAGCATGGCTCCGGGGCGCATGGCACCGAAGAACTCCTGGTCGATCATGCGGTGAGTGTCGGAGGTCAGCGCCACGTGAAGGCTCACGACGTCGCACGACGCAGCGATGCCCAGCGGCGTCGCCTTCCTCTCTATGCCGAGCTCCGACGCCTGCGCAGGCGTGAGCGAACGGCTCCAGCCGGATACCGACATGCCAAAGGCCTGCGCGCGGGGAATCATGGCCCTGCCGACGCGTCCCACGCCTATCAGGCCGAGGGTGCTTCCCCACAGACCGTGTGCGTTGCTGTAGCCCAGCTTGTTCCAGATGCCGCGCTTCAGGTCTTCGACGTTGTCGGGGATACGCCTGTCCATCGCGATCATCAGGCCGAACGCGAGCTCCGCGACGGCGTTGGAGTTTCCTCCAGGGCAGTTGGACACATAGATCGACCGTTCCTTGGCAGTCTTCACGTCAATGGTGTTGTACCCCGCGCCCGCCCTTATGACCAGACCCAGCCGGCCGGCCTTCAGCACATCACCGCTCACCCTGGTGCTTCTTACTACGAGCACGTCGGCGCCCGTGTCAGCTATCGCCTGCTCGAGCGATTCATCCTTCAGGTCCGGGTCGTATATGACGTGGAATCCACCGTCCTCGAGGTCGGCACGGGCATCTTCTCGGAACCTGTCCGCGATCACCACCTTCATCTTTTGGCCTCCATCAGAGCTGCCGAACGAAGACTTAGGGTTCAGCGTTTCTCCGGCAACAGGCAAGACTTGCTGGGACAGGTGCCAGCAAGTAGCCAGGCACAACCGGACCGCGACGGGCGGTCTCCCCGCTTTTGGTCTCCCTAGATGCCAGGTCGTATCCAGCCTCCCAGGGCCGATTCGACCAGCCCGGCCAGAGCCAGCGACACGTCCTCCCGCCAGGGCCGGGCCACCAATTGCACGCCTATCGGCAGCCCCTCGGACGACTCTCCCGCGCGTACCACTGTGGCCGGCCAGCCGGTGACGTTGAACACGCTGGTGTAGCTGCCGCTTCCGCGTATCTTCTGACCCTCTCCATGAGGCAGCGCGGCGAAGGCCCGA